>JANXEB010000034.1 GCA_025058985.1 Candidatus Aenigmatarchaeota archaeon | reverse complement strand
GAGATATTTTCTATGGATGAAAACTTTATTTTTTTCTTTCTGAGAGAGCTATACTAAAAAATAAAAGCGGTAAAGAAGCTATAGAAGTATACTTTGGTAAAAACTATTCTAAAACTTATTTTCTTTGAAAAAAATTCTTATGATAAAAAAGTAAAAATTGGTTAAAAAATAAAAATTTTTACAATTTTTTAAATGGTAAAATCTGAAAAATTTGTTTACAAAAAAATATTCTAAATAGTAAAGCATTTTACTATAGGCTAAACAGTTTATTCCGTTATAATGAGTAAATTTACATCAGAAGTTATTTCAAGACTTTTGGTTAAAATTAATGGGAATTTTTTTTCAAAAAATCTTTAATAATAGTAGAAAATATAGCGAAAAAATTGATAAAATAGCAAGTTTTTCCATCTATCCAGATTTTATTTAAATTTTTATATTAAAATTATTATAGTATGTATTACGATGCAAAAAGCAACTGTTATGTATATAATGCTTATCTAGGCAATAGTGTGCTTGGTATGAGGATCGGTTTTTGTAATAGTCATATTTACGGAAATCCTGCTATTATTTATATTTCATCTTTGGTAAAAGAAGAAGATGTAGATTATGTTAAATTACATGAGGTAATTCATATGGATGATGAATATATTACTAGAATAATAACAGAAAGTTTAGCTTTAGATCTTTATGACAAAAAATCTCCATTATCTTTTTATAAATGAGCGATAAAGAAGAAATCAAATTGAAAGTAGGGGAATTATCCTCTAGAGACGAGTTTGGTTTGGGAATAGTTAGAGTAGATTCTTCCATTTTACAAAAGCTTGGTATAAGGGAGGGTGATCCTATAGAAATAGAGGATAAAAGAAAGACTGTTGCTATAGCTTATAGATCTTATCCTGCAGATAAAGGGTTAAACATAATTAGAATGGATGGTATAACAAGAAAGAATTGTGGAAGTGCTATCGGAGAGTATGTAAAAGTTAGAAAACCGGAAGTTAAAGAAGCAAGAAGAGTTGTTATAGCTCCGGCAACAAGAGGCACACCCATAATCTCTTCTTCTTATGCAAGAAGAGCCTTAATTGGAAGACCTGTTTTTAAAGGAGATTTGATTTCCTTACGTAGAAGGAGAGGATATTATTCCGAGTTCTTTTTCCCGTTTGATATAGAAGAATTAGAATTTTTTATACCTTCTTCAGAAAACAGATTTGTTGTAACAAATACAGATCCTAGTGGTTTTGTAATAATAACTGAAAATACAGAAATTGAGGTTTTGAAAGAAGTACCAGAAATGTTGAGAGAAGGAAAAGTACCCACTGTAACTTATGAAGATATAGGTGGGATAAAACCGATAATAGAAAAAGTTAGAGAAATGATAGAATTGCCCTTAAGACTTCCAGAACTTTTTGATAGATTAGGAATAGATGCTCCAAAAGGTATTTTGTTATATGGTCCTCCCGGAACTGGAAAAACTTTATTAGCAAAAGCTGTTGCTAATGAAAGTGGTGCTAATTTCATATCAGTTAGTGGACCGGAATTTTTATCTAAGTTTTATGGAGAGTCAGAAGCTAATTTAAGAAGAATTTTTGAAGAAGCAGAAAAAAATGCACCATCAATAATATTTTTTGATGAAATAGATGCTATAGCTCCAAAAAGGGAAGAAGTTACTGGAGAAGTTGAAAGAAGAATTGTTAGTCAATTATTAAGTTTAATGGATGGACTAAAAAGTAGGGGCAAAGTTGTTGTAATAGCAGCTACTAATAGACCAAATGCTATTGATCCTGCTTTAAGAAGGCCTGGTAGATTTGATAGAGAAATAGAGTTTCCAGTTCCAGATACTAATGGCAGATATGAAATTTTAGTTATACATACTAGAAACATGCCAATAAATCCTTTTGAAAAAAGTGTTGTTATAGAAGAGCTTATTAACTTAAAGAAAGAGGATATTGTTAAAAAGATTAATAAAATTGATGATGAAAATGAAATAAGAGAAATTATTTATAAAGAACTTGATAAAGAAACTGCTAACAATTTGGAGAAAACTTTAAGAGAAAAACTCCTCAGAAAATTAGCAGAAATAACACATGGTTATGTTGGAGCTGATTTAGCGGCTTTAGCTAGAGAAGCAGCAATGAGTGCTTTGAGAAGAGTTTTGCCTCAAATAAAATGGAAAGAAGAAGAAAAGCTTAGTGAAGAGGAGTTATCAAAAATATTTGTAACTTGGAAAGATTTCGAAAACGCTTTGAAAATGGTTGAACCAAGTGCAATGAGAGAAGTTTTAGTAGAAGTACCAAAAGTTAGATGGTCCGATATTGGTGGTTTAGAAGAGGTTAAAAGAACTTTGAGGGAAATGATAGAATGGCCTTTAAAATATAGAGAATCCTTTGGAAGAATGGGAATAGAACCTCCAAAAGGTATTTTGTTATATGGTCCTCCCGGAACTGGAAAAACTTTATTAGCAAAAGCCGTTGCTAATGAGAGTGGTGCTAATTTCATAGCCGTTAAAGGTCCGGAATTAACTAGTATGTGGTTTGGTGAACCTGAAAGAAAAATAAGAGAGCTATTTAGAAGAGCTAGACAAGTAGCTCCAGCAATAATATTTTTTGATGAAATAGATGCTTTAGCTCCAAGAAGAGGTTATTTAGTGCACGAAGCAACTGAAAGAATAGTTTCACAATTATTAACAGAAATGTCTGGGATAACTGATATAAAAAATGTTGTTATAATGGCAGCTACTAATAGACCAGATTTGGTTGATCCAGCTTTATTGAGACCTGGAAGATTAGATAAATTAATTTTTATACCACCTCCAGATAAAGATGCTAGATTAGAGATTTTAAAAATTCATACAAGAAACATGCCTTTAGCTAAGGACGTTGATTTAAAAGAAATAGCAGAAAAAACAGAAAATTATAGTGGAGCAGATTTGGAAGCATTAGTTAAAGAAGCTGCTTTAAATGCTTTGAGAGAGGATATGAATGCAAAAGAAGTTAGAAAAATTCATTTTGAAGAAGCTTTGAAAAAAGTTTTACCAAGCTTGTCGAAAGAAATGATAGAATACTACAAAAGATTTGAAACGAGAAGAAGAGCGGTTGAAGAAAAAGAAAGAGAAGAAAATAGATATATTGCTTAGGTGCAAGAAATAATAAAAATTTTTTCTAGTTTTTTAGAAAGAGAAAACATTGAGGATATTATTTTCGAATCTGGGAAATTAAAAATATATGATAGTAAAAGAGGTTATTTGGAAACTGATTTTTTCTTGGAGGAGGATGAAATAAAAAGAATCGTAGATAATTTGCCAGATGATATAAAAAAACTTAGTTATGGTAGCTATTATTTCAATAATTTCAGAATAACGGTTGTTTTACCACCAATATCTAAAAATATTTCTATAAACATAAGAAAATTTAGAAAAGTACCTTTTTCGTTTTTCGAGTTGGTTGAAAACAAAACCATTACAAAAGAAGCTTTGGCATATTTGTGGATTTTTGTTGATGGATTGAAAATTAAGCCAGCTAATATAATAATAGCAGGTCCTCCGGGCTCTGGAAAAACAACTTTTTTAAACATGCTGACTTTATTCATAAGTAGAGAAGAAAGAGTTATTAGTATAGAGGATGTTTATGAAGTTAGGATTTTGAACAAAAATTGGCTACCTTTATTAAAAAGAGAAGCTATTAGTATGAAAGATATAGTAAACATAGTTTATAGAGTTAGGCCAGATAGATTAATATATGGTGAAATTAGGAATAGAGAAGATGCTGAAGTATTTTTTAATTTCATAAATGGTGGTTTTAATGGTTGTTTTTCTACTTCTTTTGCCTTAAAATCTTTTGATTTGATAAACAGAATGATAACAGAACCAATTTCTTTAAATCCAGGTTTGTTAAAGAATTTAGACTTAATAATAATAATGAGAAAAGAAGGAAATAGAAAATATGTTTTCGAAATAAGTGAGATAAGTAGTTTTGAGTATGATAAACCAACTATAAACAATTTATTTTTTCATGATGGAAAAGAATTAAAGTTTACTGGCACAAAAGTTTCTTTCTTCGAGAAATTGAATAGGTATTTTAATGTTAGTTTTGAAAAAATAGCTAGCGAAATAGAAAAAAGAAAAAAATTGATTGATTATATAGTTGAAAATAGAATTAGTGATTTAAACGAAATAGAGAAAATCATCCACTATTGAGTAAAAAAGTTATATAACCGGCTACTTTATTTCTTAATTTTTTTGATTTTATATCCATTATTTCTTTCAATATATTTTTATTATGATTGAAGTCTTTCGAAAATTTTTCTCTATTTTCGTTCAAAATTTTTTCGGCAAGATTCTTTATTATTGTTGTTCTTATTCTTCCCATATTATTTATTTATTGCTAAAAATATTTTATGGACAAAAAGTGTTTATTATTAATTTTGTTTTTTGTACCAGTATCATTTTCCTTAGAAATAGCTTTTATTGTTAACGCTACTGGAAGAGTAGAACTAAATTCTCTATATCCAAATGAATTCAACTACTTTAATAAGTTAAAAGAGAGATATCTTAATGTAACAATAGTTCCAGATTCTTTTGTTGTAACTGGAAATAGGGAATGGGTAGATAATTATAGAAAATATGATTTGGCTTTTATTAGTAAAACTGGTTATTCACAAAGCTTAGTCTCTTCTATTGTAATAAGCAATTTTACCAAAGATAATTCGAGATTCCATTCTGTTTTTATTAAAGTTACTGAAGGAGTTAATGAAACTGGAGAATATATCAATATTAGTAGAAGGCATCAAATTACAAAAAATTATGAGATAGGAAGATATTCTATTGGAACTCAAGATACTTTATTTTTTGTTAGTGAAGAAAACTGCTTAGTAAAGAGTCCTAATGATAAATGTATTTTATCTTTTTACGCCAATTTATCTTTTAGATATATTCTTTGGGGAATAAATACATCTTATTACAATTTTGGAGATTCTCTTTTGTTTTCTGCCATAGATTGGTTATTAAATTTCAGTGATTATGGAATAAGGTTAAAAAGCTTAAAGGATAGATACTTTAGAGAAGATGTCATACCTTTAATAGTAGAGGCTTCAGTTAATATTACAGATACAAATATTATAGGATATGTTACAAATCCTAAAGGTTTAAGAGATTATTTTATATTTAGAGGAGTTGGATTTAATAAAAGTGTAGAGTTTAGGACTTATTCAACAGATCCAATAGGAAATTATATTGCTGTAGCTCAAGTAGATGAACCTTCTTTACCAAAAAATTTATTAACATCAAATATAACATTTAGTTTAAAGGAATTTGAAATAGCTAATTTTTCTTATAGTCTTATAAACAATAATTCTACACTTTTCTTAACATTTTCTACTATAGGTAAAGATGGTTATGTAACTAATACTGAAGCTAATATAACTATTGTATTTCCATCTAAGAAAATAGAGAGATTTAATATAAAAAATGATGGTGGTATATTTAATTTTTTGTATGATTTAAATAGAACAGATTTTGGAAATTATTTTGTTAACATTACTGCTTTTAATATAAACGACTTAGATAGTTTGAATTTTTCATTTTATTTACCACCGATAAAAAACATTTCATTTTATTTAATTGATAAAGAACTTTTTATTGGAGCAAATAGAGAGGGAAAAACTTATTTGATAGTTAATAATACAGGAACTTCTAGAATTAAAGTTAATTTATCTTCTCTAGTAGATTGGTTGATTATTTCTAATCAAAGTTTTGATTTGGACTTAAGAAAAGGAGAAATAGTGCTATTGAAAATTTTATTTGGTGAAGAAAAAAAAGAAGGAAAATATAGAGCTAGTATAAAAATTACTTTTGATGGAGTAGAAGAGTATTTATATTTTGATGTTAATCTAAAACTAAAAGGGTTTTTAGTTCCCAGGATTTTGGAGAAGTATAAAGTTGTAGAAAATAAAGTTGAAAGATATAATGTAGAATTATTTAATGAAGGAAATGGTAGTTTTGAAATAAGTGAAATAGTTATTGATGAGGAAATTAAAAATATAGTTAAACTCATAGTTGAAAATAAAGTTGTTGAACCTAAATCGAAAGTAGTTGGGAGATTAGAAATAGATACTAGAGATTATAAAATTGATGTTGAAAGAGAGATAAAAAATGGAAATATTACCATTTTTTATGATGAAGAAAATGTTTCAATACCAGTCATTATAACAATTTACAAAGATATAAGTAGAGATTTAATAGAAATAGATTCAAAAGTTCAAGAATTTATAAGTAGAATTTCTAAATTGCTAGAAGAAAATATTACTATTGATGTATCATTAGCAAATAAGTTAGTTGGAGATATACAAAAATCTTCTAATTTAGCTAAATCTCTATTTAGTAAAAAAGATTATGATGAAGCTTTAGTAGAATATACAAACGCTAAAAAATATTTAATTGAAGCAGAGTCTGAAATAAAAAGATTAGAAAATAAGATTAGAATTGAAAAAGCTAAAGAATATGAAGAAAAAACAAGAACTATAGCACAACCACTATTTTTATTTGGTATAGCTACTTCTATTATAGTTATAGTTATAATTGTTATACTAAGTTTTTTAGGAAAAAAAGAAATGCCAATAAAAATTTAATTTATGAAAAAATCTATTTCCCCTTTAATAGCTGCTATTTTTTTAATTGTTTTTACAATTGTTGTAGCTGGAATAATAGCTGCTTTTTTCACTACTTTTACTTTAAGAACAACTTCTCAAGTAGAGAAAAAAACTTTTGAAATTATTGATTGGTTAAATGAA
>JANXEB010000031.1 GCA_025058985.1 Candidatus Aenigmatarchaeota archaeon | reverse complement strand
ACCAATCAATAATTTCAAAAGTTTTTTTCTCTACTTGAGAAGTTGTTCTTAAAGTAAAAGTAGTGAAAAAAGCAGCTATTATTCCAGCTACAACAATTGTAAAAACAATTAAAAAAATAGCAGCTATTAAAGGAGAAATAGCTTTTTTCATAAATTAATATTTAATTTTTTTATAAATATTAAGCTCGATGGAAAAAATAACATGAATTCAAATCATACATTTGAATATTCGAATAGAAGAAAACAAGAGCTTAGAAAGTTTGTTTGGAGTTTAATGGAAAAAAATAAAGTTGTGAAATTTCCAGGAGCTTTTAATAGAATACCAAACTTTATTGGTAGTGAAAAAGCTGCAGAAAAAGCTTTAGAAATTGATGATTTGAAAAAAGCTAAGGTAGTAAAAGCAAATCCAGATTTAGCACAAAAACCTCTCAGAGAGCTTTGTTTAAAACTTGGTAAAATTGTGTATATGGCTGTTCCAAAACTAAAACAAGAAAAATGCTTTATAGAATTAAATCCAAAAAATTTAAAAGGATTAGAAAGTTATGCTTCAACAATAAATGGTGCTTTTAAGTATGGAAAAATTATTTACCCAACTGAAATGGAAAAAATTGATGTAATGATAGTTGGTTGTGTTGCTGTTAATAGAAAAGGTGCGAAAGTTGGAAAAGGTGGTGGCTATTCTGATTTAGAATATGCTATAGGAAGAGAATTTGGAATAATTTCAGAAAAAACTTGTATAATAACGACTGTACATCCACTACAAATAATAAGCGAAGAAATACCAATGGAAAAACATGATATTTGTTTAGATTGGATTGTTACAGAAAATGAAATAATAAAAACAGAAAATTTTTATCAAAAACCAAAAGGAATTTATTGGGATATTTTAAGTAAAGAAAAAATAGAATCTATTCCAATATTAAAAAAACTAAAATCCAATACCTTTAACTTTAATTAAGTTATTTTCAACTTCAAATTTAACTCCTAGTAAAATTTCGTTAACTAAAATATTAGTTTTAACATGTTCTGTAAACTTCTCTATTGTAAATTCTGAACTACCATTAGCTAAAGCTACAAACAAAAGTATTTGATCACTCATGAATTTATCTAAGCATGCTTTTGATTCAATACTTTTTTTCAACTCTAGGCCAACTTCTTTTCCAACATCTTCAGCTCTTTTACCTTTTTCTCCTAAACCATCTTTACCAAGTATACAACTTTCATAAATAGAAAGTGCTAATAAAGAGCTACCAATACTTAAAGTATCAACATATTTTATATTTCTAAATGTACTTCCAACAATAGATTCCAAGCCATTTATTTGTCTTTCTGCAACTTTATTTTTCTCTAATTCTCTGCTAGCAATACTATAACTTTCTATATTTTTAAAATTTCCTCTTTCTATTAATTTTAAAGGTTTTATTTTTTCTACAGGATTCACTTCAACATGAACAATCCCATTACCTTTTGGATAAAAACCATATTTTTCAACACTAATTTTTATATCAATACCAAGTAATTTTAAATAATAAAGAAAAACTTTTTGATAATATGTTATAGTTGGTGCACCTGAAGTATCTGTTCCACCTTTAATAGTTAAAAAAGTTTTATTCTTAGAAAATATTAAAATAGGAATTAGTGTTTGCAACAATAAAGTTATACTACCTGCAGTTTTTATGTCTATAAAAATTTTTTGTGGTATTTCTAGTTTTTTTGGTATGAAAAATATCTCCTTAGAGCCAATATAAGCTCCTTTTACTTCAGCTTTACAAAGCTTAGCAGCTTCTAATACTCCAGTTAAATGTTGTGGTCTTAATCCTGGTTGTGGTCTATTTATTCTAATATTAAAAATTTTTATTGGTTTCAATGTTATTGAAGATATAGCTATTGCGGTTCTAAGAATTTGTCCATATCCAATAGATCCATCTAATTCTATCACTAAATCAAAATATTTTGTTCTTTAATAAAAATAACACTTTATCTAAATCAATATGAAAAAGCATAGATAAAATAAAGAAACAATACTATAAAACAAAAAAAGTTGAAAATTTAATTAACTTAAAAATTCTTCTAAATGTAAATAATTTATATGAAAAGAGAAAGATGGGGGAGTAGTTTAGGATTTTTATCTGCAGCTATTGGTAGTGCAATAGGAATAGGAAATGTTTGGAGATTTAATTATATACTTTATGAAAATGGTGGTGGAGCTTTTTTAATTCCGTACCTAATTGCTTTATTAACCTTAGGAATACCTCTATTATTAGTAGAAATATGGTCTGGACTATGGAGTAGAACTTCTATTCCACTTATATATAGAAAAATTAACAAACTTCTAGAACCTATAGGATGGTGGACTTTAATTAATATTTTAGTTATAAACATTTACTATACAGCTATAGTAGGTTGGTTTTTGTTCTATACATTTCACTCATTTGAAGTTGTAAAAGTTTCTGATAGTGAAAAATTCTTTTACAACTTTTTATCAACAAATTATCCATCTTTAACAGGAGCCTTAATATGGATTTTTTGTATGTTAATTTTATCTCTTGGTGTTAGAAAAGGTCTAGAAAGATTTTCAATGATTTTTGTTTCTCTTATGTGGATTTTAATGTTAATTTTGCTTTTTAGAGCACTTATTTCTCCTGGAGCTTTTGATAGTATTTATAAATATCTTTCAGTAGATTTTAGTAAGCTTTCTAATTGGAATGTTTGGATAACAGCTTTTGGACAAGTAGCTTTTAGCTTAAGTATAGCTATGGGTATCATGCCTTTATTTGGAAGCTACTTAAATAGAAAAAAAGAAATAGTACCAAATTCTCTAGCTACTGCTTTTGCCGATACCTCATTTTCTTTAATATCTGCATTAACAATATTTTCTTTTCTTGGTATAGTAGGACTACAACCTACTGAAGGTTTTGCATTAGCATTCTTTACCTTTCCTCTAGCAATAGCAGAAATGCCCGGAAAAGAGATTTTTAGTTTTATTTTCTTTTTAACTTTAACTATAGCTGGTTTCACTTCAGTTCTAACGTCTTTCGAAGCCTTAATAGCAAGCTTGAATGATAAATTTAGAATTCCTAGAAAATCGGCAATAGTTTTATTAGGTTTATTCCTTATATTTTTAACATCTCTTTTTGCTAATGATCTAAATACTATAAAATTCTTAGATAAAATCACGGGTACAATATCTCTTCCTTTGATTGCTCTAATTGAGTGCTTAATATTTGGTTGGTTAGTAGGCTCTACTAAAATTAGAAATGAATTAAATAAATTCTCTAGAATTAAATTGGGTATTTATTTTGATATTAGTTTAAAAATTATCTCTCCACTAGTTTTATTCGTTTTATTTTCCCTAGGACTAAAATTCATAACGCCAATAGAGCTTTTAATAATTTCTTTAATAATAATAATCTCTTTTTTCATTTCTTTTAGAAAAAGTTAAATATTTTTATCTTGTAGTTATTATCAATATAACTTCTACAAAAGCAGCTGAAAATAAAATAGCTATTGACAATACAAGTAACAAAAAGCAATCTACAAAAATTTCTTTAAAATCTTTTCTGCGAAGAGAAACATAAATAACGCTACCAGCCACAGCAACTATGAAATAAGCAAGGAACTCTAGAGAGCCATGCGGTAAATAAAATAAAGAATATAAAGGAATTAGTAAAATATTTTGATTTGTACTAAGAGTTATTGCAGTTGCTAATACTCCTGCGTTCCAAGAAATTATGAATAAAGAAGCTGAACCATAAACTAAAGAAAGTAAAAATATTAGAAACAGAACAATTATGTTATTAAAGAAAATTTTAGTAAAAGTATTTTCACCTATAAAACTACCTCTTATTCTTTTTATTTCATTTAAATAGTCCAAAAAAATACTTTGCTGAAGGTTAGATGGAATAATATGTTGGATTAGTAAAAAAGTTGCTAAAATTCCTAGAAATATAGATGCGTAAACTTCGAATGCATCTCTATATTTTTCTATTATATCTTTTTCTTTTTTGTGGATTATTTTTACCTTTTCTTTAAAATACATAACTAAAAAAGGAGTTAAAGCTATTGTTATTAAAAAGCTTGAAGAAATACCTATATTAGATGGTAAGATAAAATATGAAATAATTAAGGATAAAGAGGTTGTTAAACTAGAAGATAGAAATAAATGAAGTTTGTTTTTTACTGGAATATACTCTAATACCATAATTAATATTTTTCATCAGTTCTTTTTATAGTGATATTAAATTGTTATGAATAGTGACTAGTGAGTTATTTAAATTTATTTAAAAATTTTACCATTCTATTTGTGAAAATAGAGAAAAAAACTATAGCAGCTTTGATTATATTAATAGTTTTATTGGGATCTTCTTTTATAACCATTATAGAAAAATTATTACTTTAAACAATTTTAAAAAGCTGAAAACAATAAAAGTTAGAATAAATATTAATTATGGTATTAGAGTATATTCCAATAAAAAGCAAACTTCATTTATTTCTATCTTCTAGCTTAACAACCTCTT
>JANXEB010000017.1 GCA_025058985.1 Candidatus Aenigmatarchaeota archaeon | reverse complement strand
AATGGCTCTGTCTTACTGATCTCCATGAATTTTTTCATGTTCACAGTCTTTACTAACGGGACAAGGCTACCAATTCCAACTATTTTTGGATCAGTAATCTCTTTAACTTCTCTACAAGCTTTTTTTAGCTCCTCTATAGTATAGCCATGAACCACTGGCATTAAAGCAACACCGTCAGAGTTTGCAAACATTAATTTAGTGTTTTCAAGTGTTTTTCTCCATCTTTCAAATCTATCACTTGGATTTTGTGGATTAAAAGGATAGTCTAAAACTACGCCAATGTCTGGCTTAGTTTCTCTGTAAATTTTCAGAACTTTATCAACGGAAACGTCTATATTCTTTTTCATTAACTGAAAACCACCTGAATCCATCATTATTGCATCAGCTTTTATATATTCGTGAATTAAGCCAGTTTTGAATTCTTTCATTAAGAGCTTATATCCGTTTAGCATGATCGTTGGAAAGTTGAAATAATCAAGCGGATTAGGTTCATTAAATAATTCGAGACCGAGCCAGAAGCATGGAGTTTTTATTCTCTTTCCATTTACCTTTAATTCTCCAATTCTGATGTTCTCTATCTCTTCTTTAACTTCGAATTTTAACATGTTTCACCTTTTAACACACTTAAAAGCTTTGGTAGTTTATAAATATTGTAAGAGACTAATACGGGTTCGAATAGATTAGCGGAGGCTGAAAGAATTATTTGTTTGTGATGATTTGGTGCAAAAACTACAAATCGCTCATGCATATTAACTGCTTTATTGAAAAATGCTCTAAGACGTTCAATAAATACTCTTTTGCCAAGCTCGCAAAGATTTTTTGGGTCAAAATCGTAATTCGATGCTGGATACAAATTCTCGAGCTCTCGAGGAACTACTACCATAGGTTCTCCGATGATATACTGCTGGACTTCGTTCTCCAATCCATGCTTTTTCAGCAAACCAATGACTTTTTTATGCATGAATGAAGTGGAATAAGGCTTATGCATTGAACAACCAAGTAGTAAAGCAGTTTTCTTGTTGCTAACCCACTTTTCAATCACCATTCTATAGTAATTAACTACCGCTGGATGGAAAAATAACTCATCAGAACCTTTAAGATCGGGGTTCATCTTGTCATCCCCTCATATATGCAGTGAAAAGCCAGTTTTTAGGTATCCATTTTTTCCAAGTTTTAAAAGTATTTCATACAATCTGTTACGATCGATTGATTCTACTTCAACGATTTTTTCAATCCAAACTATTTTATCTATTTTACTTAATTCGACTATGCTTTCAAGTACAGATATTTCTTCCTCCGTTAATATAGACTTTATCAGTTCATAAAATGTATCTCGAATATTTTTTCTTTCTTTTTCTATATCACTAGCATGAAATTCGTGTGGGATACGTGTTAAATCGAGATCTATTTTAGATTTTAGATTTTCTATTTTACTTAACAAATCCGATAGAAGACTTAATCCACTGTGTTTTTTCCGTAATATCTCAATAATTTTAATTAAATTTTCTAATGAGTCGATTATTTGTTGTTTATATTCATCAAAAATTTCATCTGCATATATTTTGATCTTATTTAGTTCTTCTTCCATTATCCCCAGCTGCTTATTTAAAGATGTAGAGTATTCTAGAACTTCTTTGGGATTTTTCTCCAAATATTTAGAGACCATATCTACTAAAGAATCTATTTTTGCCGATGTATCTCCTAGCATACTATCTAATTTTTCAACTTTTGGCTTATAATCTTCTAAGTCAAAAAATTTGTTTAATTTGCCAACATAATATTTAATTTCCAATTTTTTCTCATGGATCGATTTTTCGATATTATATATAATATCGATATTTTCGAGCAATTTTTCTAACGAATTAACGTTTTCCTCTACCATTTCTAAGTTTTGATCAACAATTTTTTCTAAATCGGAAATAGAACACTTAGTTATTTCAATCTCCCTCGTTTCGGGCATTAAATTTCCAACGCGGGACTTAGTGTATTCGAGTAATTTGGAAGAAATAATATATTTTTTATCAAAATCTTTTGATTTCATCTTTGCTAAAATGTTTTGAAGAGCTTTATCTAGTTTATTAAATTTATCATTTATGTTACCAATAGATCTATTCTTCACAAAAGTTTCCAATTCTTTAGTTAAGAACTCTATAATAAATAGTTTTATATTAAAATAAGGAAAACCTTCTTTATCATAATTAAAGTCGTTTTTTGACTTATCATAGTATTTTTCAAAAATATCTTTAATTTTATCTTTTTCCATGCAATCCTTGATATTATTAATTTTATTAATAATTTCTAAAAATTTTTCAAATTCTTCTATATTCTCAATTGTTATTTTTAACCATTTTTTAAAATTATTAACTAATTTTAAAATTTCTTCTTCAAAACTTTCTTTTTTTATACTAATATCTTCAATAATTTCTTTAATCCGTTCTTTTGCCGGTTTTATACTTTTCTTTAACCATTCCTCAGAGAAATAATCCATCAATCTATACATTAGATACATTTTTTGCAACCGAACATTAGTGTCTGTTATTTCATTAAGTTCTTTATATTGCCGGGATATATATTCTAAGAATTCGCTCAAAATTATTACTCTTTCACCTCGTTGTTTTTTTACATAGAAAAATCCATACTTTTTGTCCTCCT
>JANXEB010000014.1 GCA_025058985.1 Candidatus Aenigmatarchaeota archaeon | reverse complement strand
AGAGTTAAAACCGCTTCTTAAACCTTTCTTGGTTAGTGATTTGTCTTTGTATTTTCTTTATAAGGATCCCAAAGAAACTTTAAAGTTTTTTGTTGAAAATGTTTTCCCCAATTTTTTAAATAGTTTATCTTATATTCCTCCTGATTTTTTTGATTTTGGGATTGAAAGAAATAAGTTAGTAGAAGCAATAAGAAAAGTATTTTTAAGGGTTATGAGGTTTCCCTCTCTTCGCAGTTTTACTTTTAGATTTGAAACTAAAGAACCTTACTTCGTCAAATATTCAGAACAATTGAAAAAATTAAAATATGAAAATATATTGTTTTTTAGCACAAACACTTTTTTTAATTAAGAATTAAATTTATGATTTATGAAACCATTGCTTCTTTTGGAGATATTTATAATAAGGTTTATAAGAAAATGTTTTATTTGTTTGAGCATTATTATAAAAATGGTTTTGAAAGATATAATGAAGGTTTTTCACAAAAAATTGAACAAATAAAATCAAGTTATACTATTGAAAAGATTGTTGATCTTTTCGGAGGGTTTGATTTTGCTTCTTTTGTTGATGAAATAAAGGAAAAAACACGAAGTAAAACTTTATCAGATGAAATAGTTAAACAATTAAAAAATGATTATTACTTTTATATTTCTTTTGACAAAAGAAGAGTGTTATTGGAGTTTTTGTCTTTGGCTTTTCTAGATTATCGTTTTAGAGAGGTTCCTGAAAAGATAACTCTTGATTTTTTTATTGATTATTTTGAGGCTAGGAAGCCTTTTTTGACCTATAAGAGAGCAAGGCGATTGGCACGTATTTTGGGCGATACACGAGAAACATTAATTTTCTTAGAAATAACACCTATTAAAGAACTAAGAAAAATAATATATGAGTTTGGGGAATATTATAGAGAAAACAAGTTTGTTAGGTTAAGTAATGGTAGAACAAAAATAATTATACCAGTGCTGAGAGAATTTATTGATAGTCTTGAACCTTTAGATGAAAATGATAAGATTAATGATATTACTTATCCTGAGTATATAAAATTGACTGGTAATAATGATGAGATAAGGCTTAGAAATCATTTTGTAAGTTTGTTGTTTAGTCAGTGGATGGTATGGCTTGCTTTACAATGGATTTTATTAGTCAAAAAATATGAAAAGGAACTTTTAGATAGTTTTGAAGAAAACAAAAATGCTTTTAAAAATGATGTGTATAAGTTTAGGTTGGTTTTTGGCAATCTTTATGATGATAGGAGTGAAGATGTATGTAAGTTTTCTCCTGCATATATTTTTGGAGGTGGTATAACTGGTTTTATTTTATTAGATTCTAAGGTTTTTTTGCCTCCTTTTTATCCTGTTGCTCTTGGCTACGCCTTAAGATTTTGGAAAGAACGAATTTTTCTAATTGTTAGAGACGAAAACTATACAGGATATATACAGGATCTTTTTTGGTTTGTATATGATACATTTAAATATGAGTTGTTTGTATATTTTGTGAAGTATTTTTATGGTTATATTCAGTATCTTTTATCAAAAGAAGAATTAAA
>JANXEB010000118.1 GCA_025058985.1 Candidatus Aenigmatarchaeota archaeon | reverse complement strand
TTTATAAATGATAGTTTATATTCTGTAATGAATCATCTAAAAAAATTTGAAATACAAGCAAAAAAACGAGACGACCAAGGTGATTACTGGTGGGAATTGAGACATTGTTCTTATTACCACGAATTTGAAAAAGAAAAAATTATTTATTCAGAAATTGTACGAAATCCACAATTTTGTTTTGATAATAAAAAATTTTATATTGAAGCAACATCTTTTTTGATGGTAGGTAAATATCTAAAATATATCTGTGGATTATTAAATTCATCCCCAGTTACATATTTTTTTAAGAACTGGTATGCTGGTGGAGGTTTAGGTGAAGAAGGATATAGATATAAAAAAGAGTTTTTACAAGAAGTACCAATTCCACCGATCACGCCAAAAAATCAAAAAATTGTTTCAAAGATAGAAAGTTTAGTTGATGAAATTATTAGTATTAAAAAGCAAGACAAAAACAAAGATACCACAGATTTAGAAAAACAAATTGACCAACTTGTTTACAAACTTTACAACTTAACCGAAGAAGAAATAAAGATAATAGAGGGGAAAAATGAATAATTTAGATAAACCACCATATGACTATGAAAAAGAATATCAATATACTCGCCAAATGGCAAATGAAATTAATCATAAATCAATAAACACTCTAATTGTTTTGTCAACAGGCGCAATTGTTTTCACTCCTCAGTTAGTTAATTTATGTAATAAAGATGCTAAATATCTAAAAGAAATTTTTATAATAGGAAATATTTTTTTTGTAATATCTCTGATATCTGGTATTATACAACTTATGATTTTACACAATTTTTGGGAAAAGTTAACTATCTATCATGATAAACTTTTAAGAGGACAAGATGTGGAAAGACCAAAAACACACTCTCCTGTCCTTTTTCAATATATTCAGTTTGTTAGTTTTATTTTTGGAATCATATTTTTACTTGTTCTAGTTTTATTATAAGTCACTTATTGTTTATATGTAAAAAAATCTTACATTTGTTGACAAATATTCTTACATTTTATATATTATTAAAAAGGGGGTGATAAAATGAATTCTAGGCATATTATCGGTAAAAAAATAAAACAGCTAAGGGAAAAGTTTAACCTGACACAGGATGCTCTTGCAAAAAAATTAGGTATTTCAAGACCATCTATTTCTCAAATTGAATCAGGTGAACGCGATATTTCTTCTACTGAATTGGTGAAACTATCAGAAATTTTTGAAGTTCCAATTGAAGAATTGCTAACTTCTAAGAAAAAAGTAGAAAAAGAAATTATAAAACTCAAACAAAAAAGTAAACTACCACCATTTAACAAAGATAGGTTTAAGCAGGTATTACTTTACATCCTTGAAAAGTGTGGAGCAAGACCTAATGTTGGAAAAACGGTTTTATACAAATTACTTTATTTTTGTGATTTTGACCATTATGAATTATATGAAGAACCGCTTACAGGGGCAACTTACAGAAAAATATCTTATGGACCTGCTCCTTGTGAATTTGAAAAAACAGTTGAAGAGATGAAAAGACAAAAACAAGTTCAAGAAATTACTACTGAATACTATGGACAACTACAAACAAAATATATTCCACTTGTAGAACCAGATTTAACTAAATTAACTGCAGCACAAAAAGAAGTTATTGATAAAGTTATTGAAAAATTATCATTTTTAGATGCAAAAGCAATTAGCGATTATTCACACGAAGATATTCCTTGGAAAGCTGCTAAAGAAAAAGAAATTATTGACTACGAACTTGTCTTTTACAGAACACCATCCTACTCTGTAAGGTCATATTTTGAGGAGTAATTTTCTGTGAATTTTTCTTCTCTAAAAGAGTTTGATAATGAATTTGAATATTACCTAAAAAAATGGCATAGTTTAAAAAATGATTTAGAAGTTCTCAAAAAAATTTTAGAACAGATGCCTCGTGGCTATCTCCCTGCTATAGTTAGAATTACTGGTTTAAAGGTCCAAACAGAGATATACAAAGTTAAACATTTCAGATGTAAAGATATGAAAGGTAAAGGAAGCCACAGTGGAATAAGGATTATTTATGCATATTTACCAGAACAAAATAAGATAGAATTTGTTGAAATTTACTATAAAGAAAAAGACGATATTGACTGTGATAAGGAAAGAATAAAAAAATACTATAAATGATAATTTTAATGTATAGAAGAAGAAAATAATTTTTATAAGATAATCTTCTTAATTTTTGTTTTTTTGTCAACACTTGAAAAATATTATAAAGTTTTAATATAAATAAAAATTAAAAAATTGGAGGACAGATTAAGTGAATACATTTATAATGATTTCAGTAATAATTTTTCTTTTAGCATTTATTGCGTTAGTGGCTTATTCAATTCTTACATTGATACAAATAAAAAATACTGCGAAACAAGCAGAAGAAGTATTAAGGAAAATTAACAAAAACTTAGAAAATGTTACCGACATAAGTAACAAAATTACCTCAGGAGTAAACGCCG
>JANXEB010000109.1 GCA_025058985.1 Candidatus Aenigmatarchaeota archaeon | reverse complement strand
AAAATCCAATACTATTAATGAAATCGGAATAGATTTTTTGAAAAAAAGAAATAAATTAATAGAAACTGATTGTGGAGATTTCATAGTACAAATTTGTGATGAAAATAGCACACATCCTGTTATTCCAGCAATACATATACCAATAGAAAAAATAGCTAAGCGAATAGAGAAAAAATTTAAAACTAAAATAAAAAAATCTGCTAAAAATGTTGTGAATTTCGTAAGAAATTATATAAGAAAAGAAATTCTTAATGCTGATGTTGGTTTAACTGGTGCTAATGCAATTTCTTCAGAAGGTTCTATTTTTATACTTGAAAATGAAGGAAACATTTCTTTAATTTCAAGAATACCAAAAAAACATATTATAATAGCTGGAATAGATAAAATCGTTCCTAAAGATGAAGATGCTATTTCAATTTGTAAAGCAGCATCTTTATTTTCAGTAGGAAATTTACCTTCTTATATAAATATAATAACTTCTCCTAGTAAAACAGCAGATATACAACAAAAAGAAATTTTTGGAATGCATGGTGCTAAAGAAGTTTACTTAATATTATTAGATAATGGAAGAAGTAAAATTCTAGAAGAAGGCTTAAATGAACTTTTATATTGTATTAATTGTGGTGCTTGTTTATATTTTTGCCCTGTTTATAATCAAATCTTTGACAAATTTGGATTAAAATACTTAGGCGGTCATGGAGTAAGTTTAGCTAGTTTTATATTTGGAATAAAAAATTCTTTTGAAAATGGACTTTATTTTTGTACAACTTGTATGGCTTGTAAAGAAAATTGTCCAGCTGATATAGATATACCTAATTTAATAAGAAAAATTAGAAATAAAGCTATAAAAAATAATCTTGAAACTGAAGCAAACAAAAAAATGGTAGAAAACATTCTTAAAGAAAAAAATCCATTTGGTAAATTGGAAGAAGGTAAAATGCCGAAAGAGTTATACTGTTGCTAAAAATGAAAGCAAAAATTTTAATTATACTTTCCATTATTGTTTTAATATTTATTATTGCTACCACATTTTTAAAAAAAGATTATTATAGAGTAGATTGCGAAAAAGATTTAAAAGGATATGATGTAATTTTTGTTTACATGAGAGGCTGTAAACATTGTTATAACGATCTTATAAATATAAAAGAACTAAACCTATTAGATAAAATTTATATGGTGGATGCATCTAACCAAAAATGTAAAAATATAATAAAAGAATATTCAGATTATATAATTTATCACAAAAACTCTAATTTGAGAAATGTTCCAAAAGGTATTTATGTACCAACTAAGATTTGTATTTATAATAACAAAACTTATATAGGATCTATGGAAAAAGAAGAATTAAAAAGTTTTTTCGAAAACTGTAAATGATGGAAAAATTATCTTTATTATTAACTGGTTCGTTTCTAGGAATAGTTGATGGTATTTTCAATCCATGTGCTCTTGCTGTATTTTTCTTCTTAATGGCATATCTAACTGCTATTGCTTCTAGGAGAAAATGTCTTCTTATAGGAATTGCTTATACTACTTCTATTTTCTTAGTTTATTCACTTTTCATGTTTGGCTTATTTAACTTTTTCTCTTATTTAGAATTTTTACCAGGTTTAAAATTCTTACTAGCAATTATAATTTTGATTATTGCTATAATAGAATTAAAAGATTTTTTTGCTTATGGAAAATTCTTCTCTCTACAAATACCGAAAAGCACAAAACCTATTATAGAAAAATTAGTAAAGTTATCAACAATACCATCTGCTTTTTTACTAGGAATATTGGTATCTTTTGTAGAAATTCCTTGCGCAGGTGGTTTTCCTTTAGCTTATTTAACTATTCTATCAGAAAAATCATTGAACTCAACACTTTTTTATATAATTTGGTACAACTTTTTCTTCACACTACCATTATTAATTCTTACACTAGCTTTTCATTTCGGCTTAGCAAAAGTAGAAAAAGCTGAAAAACTTAGACAAAAAACCAAAAAATACATGAGGCTTATTTCTGGAATTATTTTGTTAATATTGGCTCTATTAATGTTATTAGAAAAAATATGATAAAGATTTTTGGAAACATACTTTTTTATCCAGGTTGCATTATTAAACTAATACTAAAAGATTTTGAAAAAAAGTATGAAAAGATATTAAAAAAATATGGAATAGATTTTATAAAATTGAGTGAATTAGAATTTTGTTGTGGTTCTCCAGCTTTAAATGCAGGATATTTTGAAGTTTTTAAATCAATAGTAGATAAAAATATGAAAATATTTAAAGAGCATTCTATTAAAAAAATCATTACTCCATGTCCAGCTTGTTTTAAAACATTTAAAATAGAATATCCAAAATTTACTAAGTTTAATATAGAAGTTGAACATATAACACAAACAATTTGGAAAAAAATAAAAGATGATAAAAGTAAAAAAGAAATAGGAAGAAAAACAAAAGTAACTTATCATGATCCATGTCATCTCGGAAGATATTGCAAAGTTTATGATGAACCTAGAAAAATAATAGAAAGTCTTGGATATAAATTATCTGAAATGAAATTTTCTCATCAAAACTCTTTTTGTTGTGGAGGTGGAGGTGGAGTAGCTGCAAACTTTCCTTTATTGGCTGAAGAAATAGCTAAGGAAAGAATATCTCAAGCATTAAAAACTGGCGCAAAAATTTTAATAACTTCTTGCCCACTTTGTTATATTCAATTAGAAAAAGCTTCAAAAAGAAAAATAAAGGTAATGGATATTTCTTCTTTATTTTGATTTTACTTCTTCAACTTCCTCTTTTCCCTCTTCTAGCTCTTTTTCTTGCTCCTTATCTAATTCTAATAACAACGCTAAAAACTCTCCTACATGAGTTTTTTCTTCCTTAGCTATATCCAAGAGAACGTTTCTTATTTTATTATTTTTAGTATTTGCAGCTAATTGCTCATATAAACTTACCGCATCTAGCTCTG
>JANXEB010000101.1 GCA_025058985.1 Candidatus Aenigmatarchaeota archaeon | reverse complement strand
AGCTCTAAAATAGGTAAAACATAATGTAAATCAAAAATCACCCAATCGAAAGAATTATTCCTAATAGAGTCTAAATCTCCTTTAATATAAGAAACATTTCTATTTATTATTCTTTTCCTACGTCTGTTTCCATCGTCTTGTCTAAGATAAGGTATTATAAAATCACTCACGTCACATATAACTACTTCTCTATCCTTAATATACTCCATTCCGGTATATGGATAATAACTTAGAACCAGTATCTTCTCTCCTTTTTCAATTATTTCGTCCAAATTTTTCCTTTCGTCATACATAACTCTTATGTTTGTAGTAAAATCGAATATTATACTAGTAATATCTTCCATATTTGAGGATTGTTAATAAAGCATTTATTTATTATCCAAATAAGTGTTTTAAAACATAAAATGCGTTAAAAAACCAGCTATAATTTATTTTTTGAAAATTAGTGCTAAATTTATGGAAGAATGTATTTTTTGCAAAATAGTTAAAAATGAAATAAAATCCTTTAAATTCTATGAAGATGAAAACTGCATAGCAATTTTAGATATAATGCCGAGAAGTAAAGGAATGTCCTTAGTTATTCCAAAAAAACATATCGAAAACATAGATGAAGAGGAGGAGCTTTCAAAAAAAATTTTTGAATCTAGTTTAAAAATAATCAAAACTATTAAAAAGGTATTAAACCCCTTTGAAGTAGTTGTTTCTAATTATCCTTCTCAAATAAAACATTTTCATTTGAGAATTTATCCATTTTATGAAAAAGAAATCCCACTAATAGAAAGTCAACCAAAAAAAGTTGAAGAACGCGAACTAGAAGAAACCTTAAATTTATTAAAAACTTGTGTTGAAACTACAAAAAGTGTTGAAGAGAAAAAAGAAGAAGTAAAAGAAATAGAAAGAAGTAAAGAAGAAATATACTGGATAAAAAGAAGCATTTCTCTTGGTTAAAAGAACTTAAACGGAAAACCAAACTTAGTTGTTAAATATAAGTTATAAAGTAAAATTCCAACAACAAAAAGTGAAATGTAAGAAATAAGTTGTTTAGCTTTCTCACTTCCCAAAAGTTTTTTCAATATCTCTTCTAAAACTAATCCACCGTCTAATGGTTTCAAAGGTAACATATTTACCATAGCGACTCCAAGAGAAATAGTTGCCAAAAATATTAAATATTTAACTTCCCATCCAACAGGAAATCTAAAACCAAAAAAATCATACTCCAACTTTTGAGTTATGTTGGTTATACCAAGAAAACCTCTTCCTCTTATATTTTCATGCTCAGAAAGCTTAACTTCAAAAACTCCATTTTCTGTTTCTACCATAATTGTTTGATTTGGTTTTGTTTGGTTTAAAATTTTTATTAACTCAATTAAATTGTTTATTCTAATGTTGTTAACTCTTTCGATAGCTCCAGAAAGATTTACTTTAAAAGCTGGTGAACCTTCTATAACGTCGTAATCAATTTTAACAACCACTATAGAATTTAGCAAATATAGTAAAAGAAGTAATAATAAAAAAGTTAAAAAATTCGAAAAACTTCCTATGGAAAGTATAAATAGTTTTTTCTTTAGCTCTAGCTTTTTAAATCTCTTCATATCGGGATCGACAAAAGCACCTATCGGTAACAAAAATAAGAAAACCAAACCATAAGATTTAATTTTTATTTTAGAATACAAAGAGTAAAGAGCATGAGAAAACTCGTGTGGAATTAATAGAACTGGCAATATAGTTAACCACATTAATAGCGGAACAGAAACTACTGGACCGGGAATTTGATAGCCAGCTGCTGTCGGAAGAACAATAGCAAAACAGGCCTGAGAAAATATTGCACAACTCAGAATATAAAAAAATCCGAAAACTCCTAAGGATAAAGATATAGCAATTGATAAATAGCCGAAAACAGTTAAAATTTTTTTATTTTTCTCAATAAAACTTTCTATTTTTTTACAAACTCTTTTATATTTCAACAAAACTATTCCATACTTAAATTCAACATTTTTTCTTTGATTTATAATAACTATCAATACAAAAAGAAAAAAACCTACTAAAGCTAATAATTCAAAATCAATCCAGAAACTCATTTTTTTCTATTTTTTCTGGTAAGTATTTTTCGCTAATAAAAGTTATGCCTCTTGATGCCAAAGCTTCTAATTCAGCTTTTGCGTTAAGATTTTTCATCATATCAAATTGCCTTTGCCATTTTTTATTTTCTTTAAACCATTCATAATTTCTAACTTGCTCTAACCTTTTCTCATCAATTTCTTTAAATTTTATTAAATGCTTTTTCAAACCATATTTTTCTATATCGTCTCCAGTTAAACCTAAAAATCTAGCAGATGGAACAGCCAATCTATCACTAATATGAGCTAAAGCAATTGAACCAAATTTTATTACAGAATAAATATAAATTCCCCATGGATCGAAATCTGTTAAAACATAAATAGGCAATTTATGTTCATAATGTAATCTTTGTAACAATCTTCTAATTCCTCTAGTAGCTTGTCCTTGAGAAGCAACTATTATACAATTCAATTTCTCCCAAACTCTATCTTCATGTAATCTTTCCCAAACTGCAGATTTTTCAACGTAAATAACAAAATCTGCGTCAACTTTAACAAATTCTATCTCTTCAACATTACTAGGAACGCTCCAACCACCAGAACCCAATTTTGACCAATCTATTAAATCTCCTCTATCTCTAATTATAACATTGCCGGCAACTGCACCAAGCTTATTAGCGTTTATATGCAATTGTTCTCTTAAAGCATTTATTATAAGCTCTAAATCTTCAATAGCTTTATTAGATTCTTCTTGCTCATCAACAACATTTATTTTAGTTCCTTCAATAGTTCTTTTAAGTACGTAAAAAGCTTCTCTCAAACTAATATGTTTATTACTTTCAATTAATTCTTTTGATAAAGATGTTACTCCAATAGTTTGGACAAATTTTCTTATCTGAGCTAAGTGAAGTAAATATCTTTTTAAAACTGCACTACCAAGAATTAATTTTTTTTGTTTTGGATCAAACTTTATATTTCTTAAAGCTCTTACAGGAACTTCTAAATAAGGATTTTGTTCATTCTCCAAATCATTCCATATTTTATTTCCTATAGAAATTAAACTTTTCTTAACTTCTTCTTTTGTTTTTGGTTTAATAAATATTTTACTCATATTTCTATTTCTTCAACAATAGTTTTTACTTCTTCCTTCTTTTCTTCAACTTCTTTATATTTTCCTTGCTCTATTAATTTAATAACTTTTTCAAAAATCATTTTTTCATCTTTTTTAATTATAGAAGATAAATACTCCGAAAAAACTTTTGAATAAGCTTCGAAAACATTTCTCCTTTGCCTAGCCTCTTGTAATCTAATTTTTTTACCAAGATATAAACCAAGTTTTCTTCCAGCTTCTTGTAATGCAAGTTTTATTTCTTTTAATATTTCAGGATATTCTGCTATTGCTTGCTTTCCTTCGCTTTTATAAGGTATCCAAACTGATATCAAATCTACAAAAATAACTATTGGTCCAGTGGGTAAACCATTTTTTTGTTGGTTTATTTTATAATTTCTCCAATCAACTTCCTCAACAGCTCTAGTAATAACACAATCGTGCTGATTATACAATAATGGAGTGTGATTCGCAAATCTTATCAAAATACATTGCTCTTCATTTCCTATTAAATTAAACAAGTTTCCACCATATGCAATACCAACTTGAACTTGAAAAGGATTTCCTCTATAAACACTTGGTTTTCTAGTAATAGCTACAACAAATTCTGCATTAAATTCTTTTTTTAAACTTTCTTCTATGAATTCATTCTTTAATGGAGATAAGCAATCTGTTGGAGGAGATTTTAACTTTAAAGATTGTAGTGCTTTATGTAATTTTTCTATTTCTTTGTCATTTAACTCATTAGTTTTTTTATTAATATCAATTCTAGCTAACTTACAAGCTTTAATAGCATTGTTTTTTCCTACTCTTGAAAATTCTTTTATTAAAAAATTTACTACAGTTTTTTCTTTTGAAAGCTGAATCATTCTCTTAAACCTTCCTAGTTCTACTCCATAAGGATGTGGCTTTATTTCTTTTGGCAAAGGTGGTAATTCTTTTGTTATTCTTTCCAACTTCATAACATTACCATAAGGATCTTCATATATTATTTCAACATATGGATTAGCTAACCAGATATATTTTAAATAAGTTGGTATTGATTGTCCTTTTTCTATATATCTGCCTTCAACTACTAAATCTACTATTAAACCATGTTTGTCGTTAACATCTCTAACATTTTGTGAAAAAATTTTTGGCTCATTTTTCAACACATCT
>JANXEB010000075.1 GCA_025058985.1 Candidatus Aenigmatarchaeota archaeon | reverse complement strand
ATTATGTCAAAAGGTATATCTCCATTGGTTGCTACTGTGATATTAATAGGAATAACTATGGCCACTTCAGCTTTTTTAGCTGTTTGGGCTATTGGGTTTTTCACTGTAAAATTACCTTCTCCAGAAGAAAAAAAGGTCTGCAGAGATGTGATGGAAGTTATAGTAGAAAGATGTTTTGTTAGTGGTAACGAAGTATTTTTAAAGTTATATAATTTTCAAAACTTTGTTTTACCAAACTTAACTGCTCAAATGGAGAATGATACGTATACCGGAAGTATAAATTTATTAGGTGATTTAAACCCAGGAGAATTGAAGACATTTAGGATTAAAATAGATGTGGATAATTTTTCTAGGCTAATAATTAGTAGTAGAGTTTGCCCACAGTTAAAAAAGGAAACAGTTTGTAGGTGAATGTTCCATATATTAAAAGTAGCTGTTGGTAGAGAATTTGTTGTTGCTGAATATATAAGAAATATGGCAATTTCTAGGAGTCTTGATATAAAATCCATATTTTTTACAAGAGAAGTTAAAGGATATGTTTTTGTGGAAGGTAATTTAGAGCAATTGTTCGATATATTAAAAGAAATTCCTCCAGTTAGGGGAGTTGTGCAGAGTATAACAATTAATGAATTAGAAAAATATATGAAAGTAAAAAAAGAAACTGTTGAAATTAAAGTTGGCGATATAGTTGAAATAATAGGCGGTCCTTTTAAAGGTGAAAAGGGGAGAGTTTCAAAAGTTGATACGGTTAAAAAAGAAGTTGTAATAAGTTTGTTAGAAGTACCAACGCCACTCCCTTTAACTTTAAGTTTCGAGCTAGTAAGAATTGTTGAGAGAGCTCAACCAGCTTTATAGCCAGAAAGCTTGATTGATAATAAGCTTGCTAAGTTTTGAATTATTTTTGGTTCCACAACAATAATATCTGAGACTGTTACAATACCAATCAATTTATCCCCCTCTACTACTGGCAATCTTTTTATTTTAAATTTTAACATTAAATCAACAGCTTCTTCTATGGTATTCGATGCTGATATTGTTATGACTTTTTTTGTCATTATATCCTTTACCTCTAATTTAGATAAATCTTCTCCTCTTGCAACGGCTTTCATTATATCTCTATTGGTTATTACTCCAACTATCTTATTATTATCTACTACTATTAAACTTCCAATTCCTCTCTCCACCATTATTGATGCAGCTTTTACTATGTTTAAATTTTTTTCACAAGTAAAAACTGTTCTGTTCATAACATCTCTTACCAATACCACAAATAATTTTTTGTTATTAATATTTAATATGGAGTTCTTGTTGGAGAAATTCAGCAAAGAATGGATTGAAAAATATAAAAAAGCTCATTATAAGATTATAGGAAAATATCTCCATTCGGCAGTTTCTCTCTGTAGATGGACAAAATCTGTTTTGAGAGGAGGAAAAAATTGTTATAAAAAATGGTACGGGATAGCTTCTCACAGATGCATACAAATGACACCTACATTAGACTTTTGTAATTTTAGTTGTGTTTTTTGTTGGAGAAGTTTTAGTAAAGATAGATTTGAACACAAAAATGGTTGGGATGATCCAAAAACTATTGTAAATGAAGCGATAAAAGCCCAAAAAGAATTAATAAGTGGTTTTGGGGGGAATCCAAAAACTAGTAAAAAAATTTTTGAAGAAGCTAATAAGCCTATGCATTTTGCAATAAGTTTAGATGGGGAGCCCACGCTTTATCCTTATTTATCAGAGCTAATTAAAGAAATAAAAGATAGAGGATTTACAGTTTTTTTGGTAACTAACGGAACCATACCAAGTAAATTAAAAGAGTTGTTAGAAAAGGACGCTATTCCAACTAATTTATATATTAGTGTTTATGCTACTAATAATGAAGATTATATTAAAATAACAAATTCACTTATACCGAATCCTTTTGAGAAAGTTGTTGAGAGTTTGAAATTTATGAAGGAGTTTGAAAAAAGAAATTGTAGAACTGTTTTTAGAATAACTTGTGTTAAATTTATAAATATGTATAATGCTGAAGGGTTTTCAAAATTAATAAACTTAAGTAAACCAATGTTTGTAGAACTTAAAGGCTATGCGTGGTTGGGGGAATCTAGGAAAAGATTGGGCAAAAACAATGTACCTAGCATGCAAGATTTATTGGATTTTGCTAAGGAAATTTCCTCTTATACTGGTTATAAAATTAAAGCTACAGATAATAATAGTAGAGTAGTTTTGTTGATAAGAGATGAAAATATATTAAATTTTATAGAAAATGATAGCTGCAATAAAAATTAGAAGTGATATAGGAGCAAGTAGAAAAGTAAGAGATACTTTAAGATTGTTAAAACTAGAAAAGATAAACAATTGTGTGATTATGCAAAATTCTAAATCTATTTTAGGAATGTTGAATGTTGTTAAAGATTATGTTACTTATGGAGAGATTGATAAAGAGACTTTAATAGAACTTTTATCAAAAAAGCTCAGAACAGTTGATAATAAAGCTGTAGATGAGAAAACACTTAAAGAGCTTACTAACTATGATAACTTTAATAATTTTGCAGAAGATTTGCTAAATGGTAAAATAAGTTTTAAAGAGCTTGGTACTAAATTTAAAAAAGTTTTCAAGTTAAGACCTCCTAAGGGAGGATTCAAAAGTATAAAAAAACATTATCCAGAGGGAGATCTTGGTTATAGAGGAAAAGAAATTAATAGTTTATTAAAGAAAATGTTTTAATGAAGGTTGAAAGAAGTTCCGGCTTTATTCTGTTTAGAAGAGAAGATAACAAACCAAAATTTTTACTTTTAGAATATTCCCATTATTACGATTTCCCTAGAGGCAACATAGAAAAAAATGAAGATGAGCTTTTAGCAGCTAAAAGAGAGTTGATGGAAGAAACTGGAATAAAAGAAATAAAAATATATCCTTTTTTCAAAGAAGTTATTAGCTGGTTTTATAGAAAGGAAAACAAAATAGTAAAAAAGATTGCTATCTATTTTTTAGCAGAAACAGAAGAAAAAGAGGTAAAACTATCTTTTGAGCACAAAGGTTATAGATGGTCTTTTTATGAAGAGGCAATTAATTTGTTGACTTTTGAAAATAGTAAGAAAGCTCTAACGAAAGCTTTTAATTTTATAAATTCAATGAACCTCTGAACCCTCCTCGATATCTTTATCTATAGTTATTAAAGAGATTTTTTCTTTATTAGTTGCTGCTAATATCATTGCTTCACTTTCAAAATCCATTATTTTCTTTTTTTCTATATTAACTACGAAAACAAATTTTTTCCCAATTAGTTCATCTATTTTATAATATTCACTAATACCACTAATAACTTGTTTCTTTTCATCTCCAAAATCAACTAAAAGTTTTAGAAGTTTTTTAGAATTAGGAATTTTTTCTACTTCCAAAATTTTGCCAACTCTCATTTTTATTTTTGAAAAATAGTCCAGACTTATTTTTTCTTCTTTAAAAAAGGATTTTAAGTTGATAGGTTCAGTCAATTCTCTTTTCAATTTTTCAATTTTTTTATCATCAAGCTTTTCAAATAAAGGTTTTGGTTCATTTATTGTGTGTTGAGTTAGTTTTATTTCAAATCTATCCTCCCATTTAAATTCTTTTTTTAAATTTAATTGTTCAAAAATTCTTTCAGCAGTTTTTGGTAGAAAAGGGTAAAGAACAACAGCTAACATTCTAACTATGTTTGAAGAAAAGAAAATAACTTTTTTGCATTTGGTTTTGTTACTCTTTAATAAGTTCCATGGTTCATTCTCTTGAAAATACTTATTACCAATTTCTGCAATTTTTAAAACATTTCTAAAAGCTTCTCTTATGTTGACATTTTCTAGGTTTTCTACTATAGTTTTAAGGCAATAATCTATTTGAGCTATTGTAAACTTTTCTTTATCACCAATTTTAAAGTTTTCAATTTTTCCATTTAGATGGTTTTTCAAAAAACTCAGAACTCTATATACAAAGTTTGCTAAATTTCCAATTAGTTCGCCGTTAACTTTATCTTGAAATTCCTTCCATTTAAATTCTGTATCAGCAGTTTCTGGAATAAGATGAATTAAATAATATCTCCAAATATCGACATCAACACCACTTTCGATAATTTTTTCACAAAATATACCCCATTTTCTACTTTTCGATATTTTAGAACCTTCGTAATTACAATAGTTTAATCCAACTACGTTATATGGAAGATTATACTCTCCATTAGCCATTAACATGGCTGGCCAAAAGATCGTATGAAACGGAATGTTGTCTTTTCCTAAAAAATTGTAAATCAAACAGTTTTTATCTTTCCAGAATTTTTCAAGATTTTCCTGAGATGTTTCTAGTGTAAAACTAATATAACCAATAGGAGCATCGAACCAAACATAAAATACTTTGTTTTCATAACCCTTTAAAGGAACTTTAACACCAAGTTTCAAATCTCTAGTTATACACCTTTTTTTCAAACCTTCTTTCAACCATCCTAAGGAATAGGAAATTACATGCTCTCTCCAAATGCCTTCTTTACTTTTTATCCATTCTACGATTTTATTTTCAAGTTTATTTAAATCTAGAAACAAATGCTTCTCCTTTCTAAATACAGGCTCTTTGTTACATAGTTTACACTTTGGATTTATTAAATCTACAGGATCTAATATTTTTGAACAATTTTCGCATTGATCACCTCTAGCTTTTTCATATTTACAATTGGGACAAATTCCTTCAACATATCTATCTGGTAAAAAAATTTTGCAATTTTCACAAAAAGGTAACGTTATTTCTTCCTCACTAATAAAACCGTTTTCATAAATTTTTAAAAAAAATTCTTTAACAACTTTGTGGTGAATTTCTTTACTAGTTCTTGAAAATATATCGTAAGAAATGTTAAACCATTCGTAAATTTTTTTATGTATAGGATACAAAGTATCTAAAAAATTTTTTATATCTACTCTAAGTTCCAAGGCAGTAATTTCGGACGGGCTACCATTTTCATCAGCACCACCTACAAACAGAGTTTCATAGTTTTTCATTCTACAAAATCTAGCAAATATATCAGCTGGTAAATGAGAACCAACTATATTTCCTATATGTGGAACATTGTTTGTGTAAGGTAGTGCACAAAGTACTAAAATTTTTTTAGTCATAGTATTTCTATATAATCTGCTGAGTTTTTCAATGAGGAAGGAATGTTCTCAACCCCTACTATTACAACAATTTTCCCCCTTTCTTTAATCTTTTTTACTAAGGAAAAAAAGTCTGTATCTTTTGTGCAGAGGATGAATACATCCACATCTTTTGTTAAAGCAGTTTCTAAAGCATCTATAGCTAACGGAACATCTATATCGGCATCTTCTCTTTCTGCTAAGAAAGTTAAACATTCAAAACCCTCGTTCAATATAGCTTCAATTAATTTTTGAGGAGCAAACTGATTAACAAATACCTTAGCTATTGTTATTTTTCCATATTTTTTTCCTATTCTCATTATTTCTGATAAATCTATGTTATATTCTTTTCTGAGAAAATTCGGTCCATCTATGTAAATTGCGACATTCCTTTTTTTTACTTTCATCTTATTTCGAAACTAGAAAAGTTTTCATCTAAGTTAACTTCTTCTACTTCAATATTTTCTATTTCAAAAATATTTTTTAATTTTTCGATGATTTTGAAGAAAGCATCTTCACTACACTGAAAAACAGCTTCCACAGAACCATCATCCAAATTTTTTACATAGCCATGAATTCCAAGTCTATTTGCTAGCTTGGCGCAAGTAGCTCTGAATCCAACTCCCTGTACTCTCCCGTAGAACAATGTTTTATAGCTCTTCATTTTCGAACCAAACTTTTATTTCTCTTTCTGCTTCTTCTTTTGAGCTAGAAGCGTGAACTAAGTTTTTTACACATCTCTTTTCCATATTAGCTTTTTCTATTGAATCTATGCCAAAATCTCCTCTAATCGTGCCTTTTTCAGCTTTTATTGGGTTTGTGTGACCAACAATTTTTCTAACTTTTTCGATAACTGACTCACCTTCTATAATCATCGCAATAACTTCTTTTTCGCTTAAAAAGTCTATTAACCATTCTCTTAGTTTTTTACCTATTTCTAATGGATTTGTTGTTCCGAATATTTTTTCAACATCTTCTCTCTTTGAAGATTCTAATGTTTTTCTTCCCATTCCTTCTAACTGTTCTTTTGTGGCTTGATAATGTTTTTCGGCAAGTTCTCTATTAACTTTAACTAATTTCATTGCTGATATTTTAAATTCTTTTTTTTCAAACCTTTTTATTATTTCCCCAATTAAACCTCTTTCTATTGCATCAGGCTTTATCAATACTAACGTTCTTTCCATATTATAATAACTGGAAAAATTAATTTATGAAATCTTTAAGTCCAATTTTGGAAGTAGTAATTGCCTTTTTTTCAATTCTTTTTATAGTTACTTTATCAATTAGTTTTCTAAGATTAGAAAAAAACAATTTGGAAGTAAGAATAAAGCTTTTAATCTATGAAACTATAGATACATTAATTAAAACAAAAAACTTAAGAAAATACATAGTAGAAGGAAATGAAACAGAAATAGAAAAACTCTTACTAGAAATTTTACCGGCAGGTATGGAGATAGAGGTAGATATATTGAATTTAACAGCTATTTATCAAAAAGAAATACCTTCTAAAAATGTGATTGCAACACCTTTTATAATAGGTGGTGATTACAATAATTATGTTATTAAAAAATTAATAGTTTTTGTCAAATTGCCTTAAGGATATTATTTTTGCGTTAGAAAGAAATCTTAAATAATATAAACCTTTCTCATGATTCTTTTTACTTATAGAGTCTACACAATCTTTTATAACGGTAACATCATATCCTCTGTAAAAAGCACCGCAAGCTGTTAGCAATATACAACAATCTGTTAATCCACCAACTAAAATAATTTCTTTTACTTTAAGCTTTTTTAGTAAATTGTCTAGATTTGTTTTTAAATTTCCTTCACCGAAAGAGTTATAACATCTTTTTCTAACTACAAAATTATTAGAAACTGGTTTCAACTCGTTAATTATTTCACATCCCCACGTATTTTTTATTGCATGTTCTCCCCATTTTTTTATTTCGATATCATTTTTTTCATGGTTGTCACAACAATAGATTATTGGAATGTTTTTCTTTTTTGCTATTTCAATTGCATTTTTAACTTTTTTAACTAATTTGTTCATTCTTTTTGAATAAAATTTACCGTTTTTGTGGCAGAAATCATTCAGCATATCTATTACTAAAAGAGCTTTCATAAATAAAATTTAAAATTTAAATA
>JANXEB010000042.1 GCA_025058985.1 Candidatus Aenigmatarchaeota archaeon | reverse complement strand
TTTAATTTTCTTTTAGAATGACCTATAGTATAAATTATTTTATTCAATCTTCCTCAAAATATTCTCCGTACTCAACCTCACCCTCGTAATCTTCTCTTCTCCAAGACATGACAGTTAAAAAATCGTTTGGTGAAGAAGGATAATTTCCGCAACAACCGATGCCTATTATCTTTTCTATTTTTTTGTAACTATAAGGTTCTTCATCGATAACTTCTTTTTTTATCATTTTTACCTTTTCCTTAGCTATTTTTCTAGCTTTTTCGTATGGGTAATTCGCTTTTAACAATTTGTCTCTTATTTTATTCTCATAGAGATATAATAATGGCCCAAATTCATCCCACTTCTTTTCTCTTTCTATTCTTTCTAGCTCTTTGTATAATTTTCTTTCTATTTCATACAATTCTTTAAACATACTGTTTTTATATTCCATAATTTTATTAGAATAAAAAAGCTTAAATAATTTTTGCGGGAGTGGCCGAGTTTGGTCAAAGGCGTAGGTCTCAGAAACCTATGGCTTAGTGCCTTCGTGGGTTCGAATCCCACCTCCCGCAATTTATTCTTTTAGTCTATAAGATAATTGTGACTTTGAAAAATTTGGAAAAGGAGCTTTATACGGTAGAAAACTATAATAAAACAATAAAAAATATCATTAGAAACTGGAAAAAAGATTTGTTGTGCTTTTGTTCAACAATAGGATCTATTGCCTCTTTATCACTTTTATTTCCAATACAAGTTACTGATTACACTTTATTGCATCAAGCTAGCTATTATCTAAAATTTTCTTGGTATGTCAGCTTACCGTATTTGTCTCTTTATTTTATAAATAGATTCATTGGTATTAAAAAAAGAGGTAAAGACCTTCTTATAAAAAAAGAAGATATATTACAAAATGATTATTCCAAAAACAAAATCATTTTCCATATAGTTACTAGAGGGACTAATTACGAGGTGGCTACAAAAAATACTTTCAAAACAAAGGAAATGAACGAATATGTTAAACAACTATATAACTTGAATTACGACTATGAAGTTTGGCTTGTCACAGAAGAAGATTGTAAAGAAAAATTCGAAAACATAAAAGATGAAAAAATTAGAGTTATTATTGTACCAAAAGATTTTGAAACAGAAAATGGAGCTAAATATAAAGGAAGGGCTTTAGAGTACTCTCGAAGATTAATGCTAAAAGAGAATATTTTGAATGAAAACAATTTTATTTACTATCAAGATGAAGAAAGTTTCATAGGAGAAGATACTGTTTTTGGTATTTTAGATTTTATTAGAAAAAATGATGGATATGTTGGGAGGGGAATAATAACTTATCCAAGAAATTTTAGAAAAAGCAGCCTAGACTATTGGGAATTTTATAGAAGTTCTCAAGATTTAGATAGACTGATTATAACCAATAAAATATGTTTTCATGGCTCGCATTTTATCATAAACTCTAATATACTTAGAAAAGTTAGTTTTGACTATAAAGAAACACTTGTAGAAGATCTTAAATTTAAAGATAAGATAGCGAAAGTGTATGGAGAAAAAAATATTAAACTAATAAAGGGATTTTGTTATGAAAGCCCGCCTTTATCTGCAATAGATTTATTAAAACAACGTGGTAGATGGTTTATTGGAGTAATGAAAAGTATGAAAGATGTAGAAAAAATACATGAAAAAGTTGTTAGAACATATTATTTAATCTCATGGTTATCATCGCTTCCATCACTTATTGCAGTAGTTTTATCTGCCATTGCTCCTACAGATACTCCTTTCTTTCCAATATCTGGCATATTATCTGGATTCATAATCTATAATTTAATAGATATTTATCGTAGCGGTTATAAACTAAATGAAACCTACGTTAATTCTTCTAAGCTTTCTCTTTTAAAGGGTCTAAAAGGCTTATTTTTAGAAAGTATTGCACCATGGATAGCTATATATAGAAATATTAAAAAAGAAATAAAGGGTTTTGAAGTTATTAGGAAAGTTTAGCTAACTCGTCGTTTATCTTTTTTATTTCTTCCTGAACTTTAAACATTTCTTTTGAAAACAATTCTTTGTCTATTCTTCTTTTAAAGTATGCATCTTCTAGTAAAGCCTTTTTTCTCTCTAACATTTTAAGTTTTGTTTTCAAAATACCGATCATTATAACTCTAAAAAATAAAGAAAAAACAATAACAGGTACAATTACTATAATAAGAAACAAAACTAAAGTAAATCTTAAAATATCGTACTCCTCGAAATTTTTTAAAATAACTTTCTCTATTTCAAAAAAATTCCCGACAAAATCACTGCCATCTAAGTTTTTTAGAGAAACTACTAAATAAAATTTTTCATTCCAGATATCAACAAAGTCCAATTCTCTAACTAACTTCCCATCTAAAAATACCTTAATTCTAGAATTAGTATATTTAATTTTGACATAATTTTTCTCCTTTATTGAACCTCCGTCAAACTCTACAAAAAAATCTGCAAGTTGCGGTGATTGAACATAATATTTTAATTTAGTCTCATTAATCAAACGAATCACAACACCAAATTCTTCTTTTTTCCAATTAACTATATCGTTTGACACAAATATAGCAAACTCATTTTCAGGATTATCAGATATTTTAGTTATTTTTGCATTGAAAACTGCTTCTAAAATTAAATCTTTTTTAGCTCTTAATGAAACTAAAGAAATGATACCTTGATAAGAGTTTAATGTCATCGTTCCGCTCATAATTATTTTCCCATTCCTAGAGTATGGCAGTGTTCCATTAGTATTATACATTTTAAATTTTCTAGGTGTCTCTATTTCATTTGCTGTTAGTTCTAACTTTTCCATCCCTTTAGTAGTGTAATATAAAAATAATATAAATAAATAAGCTGACAATAAAAAAAATAAAACTAATTTTATTTCTCTGTTCATGAAATACCTATATAACTAATAACTTGACAATTGCTTCTACTACAAACTCTTATATTTCTACCAACTATTCCACTACTTAGAAACTCTATTTCCGAAAGTTTAGCTGGTGGTATAATACCATTTGTATAAAAAGATATTTCTTCTTCACCAAAATTTGTAAATATTCCTATCTCATCTATAACACCATCGAAAACTCTATTTTGGCATCCGCCAATATAAAGTTTATTTATTGAAGAAGCTTTAAAACCATTAAAATCATTTCTAGATGCAACTAAATTACCATTTACATATAACTTTATAGAACTACCGTCTATTATACCAACTATGTAATTCCATTTATTTTTCTCTATAGGAATATTACCAACATGATAACCTGTATATCCACTAAATGGTTTAAAAACTATTATATCTCCCCATGTTCCGAACTCTATTACTGGCATATTGTATTCGTCTTTTACATAAATAAAGTAATTCCAATCGTTAGCTGTTTGATCAATAGTAGTATAAACTCTTGCAACAAATTGTAATTTTGGAAAATTGCTAAAATTTATGTTGAAATCATTTATTATAACAGAACTATCATATACATTATCAGCAAATTTTAAACCATAAGAAAATGGTGTTTTTGTCCAAACAGGATTATTTATAAGAACTCCAATTTTATTTCTACCGCTATCTTTTACTTCGCTACCTTCACCCTCATTAAAACTTAAATATAGTAACTTATCAAAAGCTGGCACTATAGCTACTTTTTCTTTTTTTCCATCAACAAAAACATTTAACTCGTTTATATTACTAGTTCCAATATTTCTAACTAATATTTTTCTATTTTCTTCATCAAAATAAACAATTTCAATAATATCAACAACTCTACCAGCTATAATATTGTTAGCAAAAATAAATGCAATAGAAACTAAGGAAATAGTCATAACTACTAATAAAACTATAGAAATTATCTCATTCATTTTCCATAATATAATTTGTTAAAATTTAAAATTAAAAATATTTTTATTTATTCGCTCTCTATAACTTCTACCACGTTAGCTTCTTTCAATATATTAATAAATTCTTTTGGTATTTCATCTATTTTAACCTTATCGCCAACTTTAAAAGGACCATACTTTTTACCATCAAAACCAACGAACTGATGATAATCCTTTTTAAAAACTATAAAACTAATTTTTCCTTTTAAAGCTTTTTTAAACACATCTCTTCTTTCTTCTAGAATTTTAACAATAGAATTAAAAATTTTTTCTTCTTCACTAGTTAAATTTTTAACCTCAGTTTTACTCCTTAAATAAACGAGCGCTAAATTCAAAATTTTTCTTTCTCTCATGTTGAAAATTTCTTCCAAAATCCTTTCCAAATTCTTAATCTCTACAAAAACTTTTTCATCACTCTTACTCTTGGCAATTTGCTTTTTCTTATTTATATAATCAATAGCTTTTTGGAAAAAATCACTTGGTAAAGGAGCTAACTTATTTTCTGATTTCTTCTCTTCTTCATAAATTTTTTTTATTACTTCAAACGTTATTACATCATTCATTTATGCCTCCAAATATTTTCCTATACCATTCTTAACTGCTTTTTGATAAATATAATAAGCTGTTGCAATATCTTGAATTGCTAGACCAGTTGAATCGAAAATAGTTATTTCTTCATCACTTTCTCTTCCTTTTTTCAACCCAGCTACTATTTCACCTAGCTCAGCATATATATTTTCTTTACTAATTATGCCCTTAGAAATTGGAACATTAACCTCTCCGCTATGTATAGCTTGCTCATAATCATCAACAACTATTTTACTCCTTAATAAAATTTTTGGATCAAGTTCTTCTTTACCTGGAGCATCAGCTCCTATAGCATTTATATGAACTCCATTACTTATAAACTCATTTCTAATTAGTGGTTCCGTAGCTGGTGTAGTTGTAACCAATATATCACAATTTCTAACAGTTTCCTCTATGCTATTTTTTACAACAATATTGAAACCAAAATTCTCCATATCTTCTTTAAACTTTTTTGCAGTATCGAAGGTTCTAGACCAAACTCTAACTTCTTCAATGTTTTTTATAATTTCCTTTATTGCAAGTAATTGAGTTTTAGCTTGATTTCCAGCCCCTACTAAAGAAATTACTTTAGAATCCTTTCTTGCAAGATACTTAACAGCTACTCCACCACCAGCTCCTGTTCTATAATCTGTTATGATAGTTCCATCCATTATACAATAAACATAACCACTAGCTGGATTTATTAAAAGAATCTTTGCCATTACAGTAGGTAAGTTAAATCTTTCTCTATTTTTTGGATGAACATTTACTATTTTTATTCCAGCTGCATTTAAACTTTTTATATAACAAGGCATTGATCTAAAATCTCCATCTTCAAAATTAACATAAATTTTACTTGGCATTATAGTATTGCCAAGTGCTTTATCTTTAAAAACGTTTTCAACCGCTTCGAGAGTTTCCTCCATTGTTATTAACTTTCTTACATCGTTACTACTCAAATATAAAACTTCCATTTGGGTCGATCCGGAATTGAACCGGAATCTCCACCGCGTGAGGGTGGCGTCCTACCGTTAGACTATCGACCCATATAGAATTTATGAATTTAAAATTTATTTAAGACTATGATTAATGTATCCGTTTAGTAAAAGATATCTTAATTTAATAATTAAAATTTATGAAAATATGCGTCCTGATATTACGAAGATAACAAAACTACCAATCGGTATAGAAAAAGGTATTGAGAAAAAAATCTTAGAAAAAAATACGAAATATCAACATGTAATAATAGCAAGACTTTATTTTTATGGTTTAAGTTTAATCTTGGACAATTTATTACAGTTTACAGAAAAAGATGAATTTATATACCATGAAACACTTGTGCATCCACCACTTTTACTTCATCCTAATCCTAGTAAAGTTTTAATAATTGGTGGTGGAGATGGTTGTGCTGCAAGAGAAGTTCTGAAACACAAAATAGATTTGGTAAAAATAGTAGATATTGATGAGGAAATTATTAATTTGTGTAAAATCTATTTTAAAAAGATTAACAAAAACTCTTTAATAAATAAAAAAGTTGAAATAATTGTTGAAGATGGAAAATTTTTTGTAGAAAAAGAGAAAGAAAAATATGATTGTATAATCTTGGATTTAACAGATCCTTTTGGTTCAGAAATAAGTAAAGAACTTTATAGTAAAAAATTTTATAAAAATCTAAAAAATCTGTTAAACAAAGATGGAATCATAGTTACGCAAGCTGGCTCAGCTTTTTACTTTAAAAAAATTTATAATTCAATTTACAAAAGTATCCAAACTAATTTTAAGTTTATAAAAGATTATGAAAATTGGATACCTTCATTCGGATATAGTTGTTGTTTTATAGTAGCATCTAATAAATACAATTTATCAAATCTTACTGAAAATGAAATTAAGAAAAGAATAAAAGAAAGAAAATTGAAATTAAAATTCTATACTCCGTCTATTCATATGTCTTTAATGAAGAAGGGAATAACAAAATATTAAAATCCTCTTTTTATTTTTATTTTTCTTGTTTTTTTTGGTTTTAATTTTTTTATCACATATTTAGCAGCTTCTTCAACATTTGTATTACCACAACTAAAAATATCACAGGCAACATATTTATATTCTGGAAAAGTGTGTATAGTTATATGACTTTGTTTTAGCAACGCAACTGCTGTTAAACCAATTGGATTAAATTTATGATAAACTATTTTCAAAACTTTCAATTTTGATTTTTTTGCTGCATTAATTAAAACTTTTTTAAAAAACTTTTCACTACTCAACAATTTTTCATCAACTCCGATAAGCTCTAGTATAATATGTTCTCCAACTTTTATTTTCATAATATAAATTTTAAAAATTTATCTAATAAAATTTATTATGGAAGTTGGAAGAATTTGTAGAAAAATAGCTGGAAGAGAAGCTGGAAAATATTGTGTTGTTTTAAAAAAAATAGATGAAAATTTTGTTTTAGTAACAGGACCTAAACAAGTTACTGGAGTTAAAAGAAGAAAATGCAACATAACACATCTACAACCAACTGAACATAAAATAGAAATAAAAGAAGAAGCTAGTGATGAAGAAGTAGCTAAGGCATTAAATGAACAAGGAATTCTAACAAAGCTAAATCTAAAAATGGCTCCAGCTCATTCATTCAAAAATGCCAGTACCAAAGGAGCTTCTTGAAATCTTAGCTTGTCCTAAGTGTAAAGGAGATTTATTTGAAAAAAACATGTTTTTAGTTTGTAATTCTTGTAAAACATGTTATCCAATATTAGAAGATAGAATTCCAGATTTACTAGAGGAAGATAGTATTTCTTATGAAGAAGCAGAAAAAAATAATTTTAAACATAATCTAAAACTATAGTTCCTATTTTTTCTCCTTTTACAGCTTTTAATATATAACTTGGTTTATTTCCTATGAATATTGCTGGTATTTTTATTTCTTTTAAAACCCTAGCTGCTTTTAAATCAAACAATCTATACTCACCAGGCCTCTGCTTCAACTTTTTAACTATTTTTATTAAACCATCAAAATCTATTTTATCTAAAATTTTTGCATCCCTATATCTTTTAGGATCTTTATCAAAAATTCCATTAAAATTACTAACATTTATCAATAAATCTGCATTAATTGTTTTTGCAGCTATTACAGAATCATAATCAGTTGAATGACCAACATCATAACCAGCTAATATAAAAATATTGTATTTATCAAAAACTCTTTTAAGTTCTTTCATTGCCTCTCTTTCAGTTTTTAAACCTATATAATAACAATTGCTAAAAAAAGTAGAAAAAGTTTTTGCATTTAGATGAGTTGATAAAATTCCAATATAGTCTAAATCATCTCTACTACCTTTTGCAATTTTTTGATAAATTCTAGCAGTAGAGCCACCTCCAACAACAACTACTACCTTGTTATTTCTTGCAATTTTTTTAATAATATTAGCATATTTTTCAAAATTCTTTTTGGTCAAACTTTTCGTCAAAACACTACCACCAAGGGAAATAACTATTTTCATTTCAATTTAATATATAAAAAATAACATAAAAATATAATGTTTAGAATATTTAGAGAAAAGTTTTTAAACGTAGTTTCTAAGATAGTGGAAAGGGAAATAAAAGAAGAAGATATATCTAAAATTTTCTACGAAAATTATGAGGAATTTTTGAGTGCAGACGTTAGTATAGAAGTTTTGGAGAAAATAGAAGAAGACTTGAAAAACAAACTAAAAGGTGTTAAAATTGGGAGAGGAGAAATAGAAAAATTGATAAAAAACACTATTAATGAAACTATAGAAAATATTTTAAATGTTGGTACAATAGATTTGTTAAAAATGGCAGAAAATAAAAAGCCTTTTGTTATAGTATTTTTTGGCTATAATGGTTCTGGTAAAACTACTTTAATAGCAAAAGTCGCAAAATATCTAATGAAAAGGGAGAAAAGTGTTTGTATAGCTGCTGCAGATACTTTTAGAGCTGCTTCCATAGAGCAGTTAGAAGAACATTGTAATAAAATTAGTGTAAAGCTAATAAAACAAAAGTACGGCTCCGATCCAGCTGCTGTAATATTTGATGCAATAAACTATGCGAAAATCAATAGAATTCATTTTGTTTTAGCAGATACAGCTGGTAGAATGCACACAAATAAAAATTTAATAGAAGAAATGAAAAAAATAGTGAGAGTTAATAAGCCTGATCTAAAAGTTTTAGTACTAGATTCTTTGATAGGAAACGATATAATAAATCAAATAAAATTTTTTGAGGAAGTTGGAATAGATTGTTTTTGTTTTACAAAACTAGATATTAATGATAAAGGTGGTAATATTTTAACAGCCTGTTATTTATTCAAAAAACCAATACTTTTTTTAAGCTATGGTCAAGATTATAATAGCTTAGAAGTTTATAACTATAAAGATTTTTCGGGTAAATTTATTTTATGAAAATAGTAATTGCTGTTTGTTGTGGTATTGCCGGATATGATGTTGCTAGAATATCGATAATAAAATTGCTAAAATAGCGGAAAATAATTCTCTTCTGAAAATGACTTTTTTACGTTTTAGCGAAGTTTCAGAATATTTGAAAGATAAAAGAACAATTTTTAAAAACTATGTTATTTTTCTAAGTCAAAAATATCTTATCCACTAGCTTCGTATATTGTTATATTTATGAAGTTTTCATCCAAAGAGATATAGGAAATTATTCCACCAGAAAAATTTTCAATAAAACTAATAGATGGTACTTTTGAATAGCTTAAAAAAATAAAATAATAATAAACAAAGAATACAAAACTATTTAATAAAAACTTCTAAGCTTTCTTTTTCGTTATGCAAAACTACCAGTGTTAAAGTTTTTTCTATGCCGATTAAATTCCTAAGTTTATCTACAACAAAATTACCAATAGCCTCTACACTTTCTTCTTTAACTTTTACTAATATATCCCATTCTCCAGTTATTATGCTTACTTCACAAACTTGAGGAAAAGATGCTATTTTTCTAGCCAAATCTTTTTGGGAAACATCGCTTTCTCTGCTAAAAGAAACTAATATATAAGCCATTACATGCATTCCTATTTTTTTACTATCTATTATAGCTGTATA
>JANXEB010000002.1 GCA_025058985.1 Candidatus Aenigmatarchaeota archaeon | reverse complement strand
CTTTTATTTCATTTAGAATTCTAAGATTTTCTTCTGCTTCGCTAATTATTTTGGAAAGTTTTTCACGTTCTTCCTTTTTTGCTTCTAGAATAGAAAGATTTTTAATATATTTCGTTTTTATATTGTTTAAATCAGCTTCTTTCTCATTTTTCTCTTTAATCAATTTCTCTTTTTCTGCATCTTTTATTTCGGACTTTTTACTATCTAATTTATCTTTTATTTTGTTCGATAGAGTGATTGAATTTTCTCTAACCTTTTCCAATAAATCTATAAACAATATTTCATCTATTTTAGCTCTTCTTTGCAGTGGCGGAATCTTGAAAAATAAATCTATGTTGTTTTGTTCGCAGTAAATTACATTCATAAACGTTTTAGATTTTATTTTTAGAATTTCCTCAATAAACTTATTAACTCTTTCACTACCACTTTCTTTCAAAGCTCCTTTAACATAGATTTCTGCATATGTTTTATCTTTCTCTATTCTTCTAACTATTAGATATTCTTCATTGTTATGAACAAATTTTAGCTCGACTTTCGCATACTCTTCTTTTCTTGGTCTATCTTTTATTAAATGCTCTAGTTTTCCTATTCCAGAAACAGAACCAAATAGAGAAAATGCTATTGCATCTAAGATAGAAGTTTTTCCACTACCCATACTACCAATAATTAAGTTTATTCCATTTTCAAGGTTCAAAACACTTTCTTTATGACTTTTCCAATTTTTTATTTTAATCTCTTTTATTAACATTGTGTAGTATTTTTTTAACTATTGTTTTGTTTCCAGCAACTAGATTTTTTATTTCAAGATTAAATCTATAGTTTCCATTAAATTCTAACATAATACCACCGGCATTCTCTATTAGTATTTTGCCGGGATAATAATCCCAAATAAAACATTCTTTCATTATAGATGAATTTATTTTTGATGAAGCAACATAAGCAAAGGAAATTCCTGCAGATGCTAAACATCTTTTAGAAAAACATTTTATATTCATCAATTTCTTATCTAAAATTGCTTTACTTCCAAAATCTATAATACATTTCGATAGATTAGTTTCCTTAGAAACTAAAATTTTCTTTTTGTTAAGGAAGCTTTCTCCTTTTATAGAGTAAAAAAGCTCTTTTGATATGGGATTGAAAATTATAGAGATAGTATTTTCTCTGCTAATAAAAGCTAGTTGCGTACAAAAGATTGGAATATTTCTAAAAAAGTTTATCGTACCGTCTAGTGGATCTATTATAATAATATCTTCTCCTTTACCAACAACTCCGATTTCTTCACTAATTATTTTAACGTCTTGGTTAGATAGTTGTGATAAATAAATTTCCTCGGCTACAATATCAGCTCTTATAGAAAAATTCCTACCATCTTTTATTTTAACTTTTTCCAATCCCTCTCTATTGTAAAACATTTCTTTCAATGCTTTACCTACTTTTTTTACTGTAGAAAAAAGTAATTTTTTCATAAGGTTTTTTGTTTATTAATTAACATATCTACTATTTTCTCTATAGAATTTTTATCTTCTAATAATTTTATTAAGTTTTCGATTTTAATTGGAAAATCTTCACTACCAATGTTTTTTTTAATATTTTCTATGGCGAAATCTAATATAGATTGTATATTCTCCTTGCTATATATTTCTATTTTTTTATCTTCTACTAGTTCTGTTTTCAATAATAAAATACATTTATCTGAAAATTCTTTAATCAAATAGCTAAAATCTTCATTATTTTCTCTTTCTATTATAACTTTGACTATTGGTTTTTTAATGTAATTTTTATTAACAATCTTAGCTATTTCGTTTTCTATTTTCTCTTTGCTATCGTTTTTACTAAATTTCAAATAAAAAAACTTTCTAGCTCTTTTTATGTTAATTTTTTCAGTTTTAACTATACCACCATCTATATAAATATTCACATAAAATTTTTCGATGTTACTTTCCTCTTCTTTTAGTTTTGTTGAAATCAATGAACCTGGCATAATGAGTTTACTTCCATTAATGTTTTCTTCCACAATACTATGATAGTGGCCGTTTATTATAACATCAAATCTTTTTGGTAAGTTATCTATTTTTAGAGAGTATTCTTGAGAATAAAAAATATAGGGGTAAATTGTTTGGTGTAAAACTAAAATATTCGTGCAATTCTCAATATGTTTAACATTTTTGTATAAATAATCTTTTGCAATATTTTCTGGCACGTTTCCAAAACCAAAGATCGAAATTTTTTGTTTATCTTTTTCGAAAACTACGTAATTAGAATTTAAATGTACGATTATGTTCGCTTCGTCTAATATATCCAAAATATTTTTTTCGCCTATAGAGCTTCTATCGTGGTTTCCGTTTATTGTTATTATTGGTAAATGTCTTTCTATTGCTTCAATTTTTAAATTATCCATTTTTTTATCGCTCTCAACAACTCTAACTTTCGATGGAATTTCTAAAAATTTTTTTAATGAAGAAATTGCCTTTTCGATAACTTCTATTTTCGGACTCCTGGAATGAAAAACATCACCACAAATTATTATCAAGTCACTGTCTTTATTCTTTTCAAAAATTTCCTCTATTATTTCGTTTGGATCGTTTTCAGTTTCTTCGTTAATAGAAAATCCAAAATGTACATCGGAAAAAACAGTTATTTTTATCATAATTTTATCATAAAATCCCTATTTCTTTCAATCTTTTGTAGACTTCTTCACAAGCTATCAAATCTTTTCTCAAATGATCTATTATTTCGTTCTTGAATTTATCATCATTAGTTTTCAAATATTCTAGATAAATAGTTTCGATATTAGAAGATTCTACTTCATCGATAATTCCAAAAATTTTTTTAAACATAATTAATTTTAAGTTACTTGTTCTAAAACTTTCTTTTACTATTTCCAAAACATCTATAGTTTTTACTTTTTTTAGTTGAGAACATTTTATTTTGTGAACAAAACATCTGAAGTTTAAAAAAGGTATATCAAATTTTTTTATGTTAAAACCTATTAGAGTTATAGTATTGTCTATTTTTGATAAAAAATCTTTTATTACATTTATTTCATTTGTATCGAATAAAATTTCTTCATTTCCATTTACTTCTTTTAGTCCAATAGCTATTACACTTCCAACGTCAGCATCTAAGCTAGTAGTTTCTATGTCAAAAACATATTCTTTCATAATCCAAATTGTTTCATTAAATTTTTCATCATCCCTCTATCTAATCCTTTAATCCCACCCAATCCTTTAATGAGTTTTTTCATTTGATAGTATTGATTTAAAAATTCCCTCACTTCTTCTTCTTTTCTACCAGAACCTTTTGCTATTCTTTTTATCCTAGATTCATTTATTATATCAGGATTTTCCCTCTCTTTTGGAGTCATACTTTGATAAATATATTTCCAAATTTTCATTTTTCTTTCCTGTTCTTCAATTTTTTTTGTATCTACTTTTAAACTACCTATTCCAGGTAACATACTAATTATTTGATCAAAGGTTCCAACTTTACTAATACTTTCTACCATTTCCATAAAGTCATTTAGATCAAATTTTCCTTCAGCAATTTTTTCTGCAGCGTCTTTTTTTATTTCAACTTCTTTGAATTTTTCCAACAGAGTTTCTAAGTCACCTAACCCAATCATTCTAGAAATAAATCTTTTTGGATTAAAAATTTCCAAATCCTCTATTTTTTCACCAACTCCTATAAATCTTATTTTTGCATTTGTAGAAGCACAAGCAGATAAAGCTCCACCAGCTTTTGCAGTGCCATCTAGTTTTGTAACTATAATACTTCCAAAAGGAGCAACTTTATAAAAAGCTTCAGCTTGTGATTTTGCATTTTGTCCAATAGAAGCATCTATTACTAAAAAAATTTCATCTGGTTTTATAATTTCATAAATTTCTTTAACTTCATTCATTAAAGAATTTTCATCTTTATGTCTACCTGCTGTATCTATTAAAATTATATCTTTTTTACTAAGCTCTTTTATTCCGTTTTTGATTATTTCAATAACATTTTTTCTATCCTCAAAAAATATTGGTACATTTATTTTACTAGCAAGTTGTTTTAATTGTTCTACGGCAGCAGGTCTGTAAATATCTGCAGCTATTATACCAACACTATAACCTTTTTTTTGATAATATCTAGCAACTTTTACAACACTTGTTGTTTTACCAGAACCAAATAATCCAACAAACATCATTACAAAAGGTCTTTTTGTAATTTTTATTTCCTCATACTCTTTACCAACTAGGTTAGATAATTCTTCATAAATTATTTTTATTAAATGTTCTCTTCTCGTTAATCCAGCAATTTTTTCTTCATAAGCTCTTTTTCTTATTTTTTCTATTAGCTCATTAGCCAATTTTACATTTACGTCAGCTTTTAAAAGTTCTTTTTTTATTTCGGAAAGACACTCTTCTATTATATTTTTATCTACGCTTAGTATAGTTGTTAGTTTATTTATGATTTTTCTAATGCCTTCAAACATAATTTTTTATAATAAGTTTAAATGAAATAGCTATGTTAGAATTTTTCTTTGTTGAGCTATAATTTTTAATATTTTAGAATATTTTAGCCAAAGATCCTTCGTTTTCAGATTATTGTTTAAATAGTTTTTAAAATCATTCAAACTTTCAAACTCAAAATAGTTTTTATTAAAAGCATCTTTTATAGCTTCTCTAACTTTCCACACACCTATATTAAAAAGCTCTTCTATTTCTCTAATAACAACAACAGTAGCTTGTTTTTTAATTTTCTTTAAACCTTCTAAGCAAGCTAATTTACTAGCATAATAGCCACCACCTGTTTCGCTAGCATATTCTTTTCTTTTAAAAACAAATTCGTAATCATGCCAAACTTTTTTATTTTTAACATTAATTTCTATTAACTCAAAAGAAAATATTTCTGGCAAAAGAACTATCCAATAGTTATTTTTTAAATAGCTATTTTTATAGATTCTTATCTTATCTATTGTTTCTAAATATTTAATTTCTTCGTATAGAAAATTTGATAAAATGCTGTCTGTAGCAGTTATACTCCACCTTGTCGGTACTATTTTTCTTTCTGTTTTTAGACCTAGAGAGCCGGAAGAAAATATTCTTTCTATTCTAGATTTTTCTATACCTTCTTTATAAATTTCAAAAACTGCTTGAGCTGCTTTAATATCTGTATCGTTAACTAAATATTCTATTTTTCTCTCTATTTTTATTTCATCTTCTAAGCTAATTTTTTCAACAATTGCAGGATTAGCAATAGGTATAGAATATTTATTAGTTAGAAAAATAAAAACTGGCCTCTTTTTTAATTCAACACTTAAATTTAAACTATTTTTACTTAAAGCTACATTTTGTAAAAGTTCAATATTTTTATTGTTTTTTTCTAATTTCGAATAAATCATTCTGCATCTTAGTTCCAAAATTTTATCTATATCAAATTTTTGTTTGTACCATTCTTCTGGAAATTCATAAATTTTCGAATCTTGAACAAAAGGTGGCAATAGAATTCCTATTTTTTTCTTTATTGAGGAAACAAATATAGATGGAGGAGAGGCACCACTAAAAAATTTTAAGTTTTCTATATCTTTTTTGCATTCAGTGAATTTTGTCAATAAATTTTTTGGCAAATCTTCTTTTTTCATGTTTTAATTTTTAAAATAATGAATTTAATTTATGAACTTAGAAGAAAAAATAACAACATATTTACCCACAGTTAAAAAACCAACCTTTAGAGTAACGTTTAATATAAAGTTATTTTGGACAGCAATTGTTTTAATCGTTTATTTAACACTTTCTCAAATAAGAGTTTTCGGAATTCCCCAATTACCAGAAGTTTCAGCTCAGTTAAGGTTTTTTGAAACTGTATTAGCATCTAGAATAGGAAGTATAATGACATTAGGAATAGGACCCATCGTAACTGCAGGAATAATTCTACAGTTATTAGTTGGTTCAAAAATTTTGAATTGGAACATGACTAAAGAAGAATATAGAAAAAAGTTTCAGCTTTGGAATAAATTATTGGCAATAATTTTTTCTTTTCTAGAAGGATTCGCTTTTACTTTATCCGGTTTCATTCCACATTATGGGGATTGGTTTTCTATTTCGATTATTTCTTTACAAATAGCGATTGGTGGAATTTTGGTTTTATACTTAGATGAAATCGTTAGTAAATGGGGCATTGGAAGTGGAGTTAGTTTGTTCATAGCAGCTGGTGTAACAACACAAATTTTTAATTCTGTTTTCTCCCCATTACCGTTACCACAACCATCACCAATAAACCCAGGACCTTTCGTTGGTTATTTTTGGAATTTCGTGAATTACGCTCAATTAAATGATTTTCAAAAAACCATAAGTAGTTTAGTACCGATAATCTCAACAATTATAGTAATACTTTTGGTTTCTTTTGTTTCTAAAACTAGTGTAAATTTACCGTTATCTTTCGGACAGCTAAGAGGTTTTGGTAGAACATGGAATCTAAAACTTTTATACACAAGCAACATACCAGTAATTTTAGCTGCAGCATTAATATCAAATCTAACGATAATTTCCGGATTAACCAGTACTTTGGACCCATCTACCGGAGAAAGTTGTGGTATTTTAGGATGTTTGAACAGTGAAAAAAATCCGACTAGTGGTTTTATTTACTACGTAACTTCGCCAAGATCTTTGCTGATTTACGATTTAATAAACGGCAATATTAATTCAAAAGAAATTATTAGAGGTATTTCTTATATAGCTTTTTTAACATTAGTAGCAACTATATTTTCTGTTCTATGGGTGAATACAGCTTCTATGGATCCTAAAAGTATTTCTTCACAGATAAAAGAGATGAATTTACAAATACCTGGTTTTAGGAGCAGTGAGTTGATATTAGAATCTGTTTTAAACAGATACATTCCGAAGTTAGCCGTTATAGGAGGAGCTCTGATAGGCATACTAGCTGGATTTGCCGACGTAATAGGAGCAATAGGAACAGGAACTGGTATCTTGCTAACTGTAATGATTCTAGAAAATTTCTACGAAGCGATGAAGAGAGAAAGGTTAGAGGAAGCGCATCCGCTGATAAGAAGGTTTTTAGAATGATGGAAGCAATTTTTATCGCATTTATTGCTGTTACTTCAGTACTTTTTTCAGAGTTTATATTTAGGAGATTTGGAAATATTGAAAAAATTAAGCAAATGAAAAAAACCTTAAATGATTTAGGGAATTCTAAAAAAACTGAAGATAAATTGAAATCGCTAGAAATTTATTCAGAATATTTCAAACTAATATCAAAACCATTAATCATATCATCTTGGGTTTCAATATTCTTTTTTGTTTTAATTCTAGTTTTTTTCAGTAAAGTTGAAATAACTAAGTTTCCGTTCAGTATTCCTATTATCGGAGAAAGATTAACTGGAATATGGTTTTACATAATTTTAACTATTTCTATTTCGCTAATCTTGAAAAGGTTAGGCTATTCTAGGTACTTATAGCTTTATTCTACTCTTGGTGCGATAATCATTGAAAAATATATTTTATCCAAAATTTTTGAAGATATTTTACATGGAAAATCATTGGCAAACTCTATGGTTATGTCATTACTCAACTCTTTCAAGGCTATTACTTTACTTATATAATCTAAAGGATATCTTGCTTTTGACGGAGTTTTAACTTCGAGCTCTATTAAATCAGGACTGTCTTTTAAAACTTCAGTAGTTGTTGTAGACATTTCACTACCGCCTTCTATGAAAAATCCATTTTCGTTAGCCTTGAATAGAATAGATTCTCCAACAAGTTCAACGTCTCTTATAGCTTCCGATAATAAATTTGTATTCATTGTTACTTTTGCTGTAAATTCCAAGTTACTTACATCTGGCAAATCTTCTTTTTTAATATCTAAGATTGGTAAAGCAAATCTTCTTTTTCCAGTTCCTTCTAATGTTACTATAAGTTTACCTTCTTTAACTTCCAAAGTTAGCTTATCTTTTTTAGTAGCTCTTGCTAAAACATCTGCGAAGTTTTCTAAGTTTAAACCAATTGAATATTCTTTATCTACCACATATTCCTCAAAGGCTGTTGATAGCAATTTTAATTCTATCATACAAATCATTGCTCTATCTGTGGAAGCAAACTGAAAACTATCTTTATTTATAGTGAAAATTCCCTCGTCTATTATTTGCGATATTGTTTTCATCGGTATTTTCAATAAGTCGGAGTCATTAAGAACTAGCTTCATAATATAAGATACAAATATCTTTAAATATATTGTTTACTATCTGAACAACTTCAGCATGTATTTTATTATCAATAACTTTACCATAAATTCTAACAAACGAATTCTCTTCAACGTTTTTATCATAAATAACTTCCACACCATTTTCTATAACAAAACCATTATTAGATTTTTTATTAACTTTCGAAATCAAAACAATTTTGTTTCCATTAAGATTTTTTATTTCATCCTCGTTTTTAGCAAAAAAATACTTCTCCATTCATTCTATATAAACAGCATAGATTCCTGGTTTTTGTATGTTGAGTTTTTTTGCCATTTCGCTTTCTACACTTATTATTATAGCAACACCTTTCCACATTGAGGATAAAGAACTTGAGTTACAGTTAGGACATTTTTTTTCATCTGTTAATGTTCTACAATTTCTACAAGCTTTAAGACTTCTTAGCATGTTTTTTTCTATCTTCTTTTATCCATTCCAATGTTCCCAAGAAAGGTTGTCTCATAGTGCAACCTATTTTTAAATTGTTTTCTTCATATGAAACGGAAATTATTCTAGCCCTAACTAAATCACCAATCTTAAGTTTTCTTTTTGTTTCTTTTCCGTCGAAAGTTTTAGTTTTTTCGTTGAAAGAGACAAAGTCATCCATCGATTGCGAAATATGTACTAACGAATCAAAACAAACAATTCTTATAAATGAACCAAACCTAACATTGTCTATTACTTCTCCATAGGCGATTTCATTTATTTCTGGTTTATATGTCAAAACATCAAAAATAACTCTGTAGTAAATATGGGGATCGGCTGGATAAATTTTACCTTCGCCAATTTCATTAATTTTTATCAAACTCAATATAACTCCAAATTTTTTATCGATTTTATCAACAATACTTTCATTTATAGATTCTTCGATAGCTTTTTTGATGTTTTTTCCGAACTTTGATGGATGTACTTTAACGTTCTCTTCTACACTTACTATTCTAAACATATTTTGCTAAAATTTCTTATATAAAGTGTTTTTATCTTTTTTCTTTTTAAATAGCTTTTCAATTTTTTATCTACGGTAGCGACAAAGTAATTTTTATTCAATGCTAACTTTTTTATGCTTTCGTCAGCGTTTTTTGCGTCAATTTCAACAACTCTATAGTTTAGACTCTCCAAAAAATTTTTTATTTCTTTTTTTTCAATTTCATCCATTATTTTGTCGGGGATCAATATTTCGAAACTACCAAGCAAATTTTCTAGCCCTTCTTTTATATCGATTTTGAATTTCAGACAGGCGAGTAAAAAAGACGTATCTAATATAACTGTTTTCATAAAATATTGATAAAAAATAGTAAAATATAAATACTTTCCGGTGGTAATATAATTATGAGTAAAGAACTTATGGATATATTAAGAGGGTTTGGACTAAATCTTTACGAAAGAAAAATATGGATGGCTCTACTTTCTACGGGAGTCGGTACGGCAGGAGTTTTATCATCTTTATCAGGAGTACCTAGAAGTAGGAGTTATGATATTTTAGAATCTCTTGTTAGAAAAGGATTAGCTATGATACAACCTGGAAGACCAGTAAAGTTTATTGCTCTTGATCCTGAAGAAGGATTAGAAAGACTTAAAAAGACAATTTTGGAAAAGGCTAACGAAAAAATAGAAAAAATAGATGTTTTTAAAAAAAGTGAATACATGAAATATCTCAAAAATCTTTATAAAACTGCGAGAAAACATGTAGAAATAGAAGAAATAACAGGCACACTTACTGGAAGAGGAAATATTCTAAATCACACCATAAAAATGATAAAAGAAGCCAGGAATAATCTAACAATAGTTACTACAGAAGAAAACCTCGATGATTTGATTGACTTAAAATCTTATTTGCTAGATGCTAAGGAGAGGGGGGTAGATGTTAGAATAGCGGCATTGGTTTCAGAAAAAGCAAAAGAAAAGCTTTCTATGATGGGGGATGTAGGAACAGTTTACGTAGCTAGCGCAGAAAGCATGGGTTTAAAGGGAAATTGTTTCATTATGGATGATAAGGAAGTTTTACTACCGATAACTGATAAAAAAGTTGAAGATTCACAACAACTAGCTATATGGGCAAGGAGTGGTTATGTTGTTGAAAATGTCTTTAAACCTTTAGCAAAAACTATATTCGAGTCTAAAAAATAGTTTAGTGTTTTTTATAAAACTTCTACATTATTATAAAATTTTTGATAAAAACTAAATAGTTATTTAAATGCAACTTAATATACTTAAATATTTAAGTACATATTAATAAATATGTATTAGTATGAAAGTAGTAATATATTCATTTAATATAGAATACACTACTAGTGAAATAGTAGAGAAAATCAATAACAAAAGGTTTGGAGAAGATTTTATAAAGGCTAGAGAAAGTAAATTCAGTAGTAATGAAGTTTTTATCCAATATTACTATGTAGAAAGCATAGAAGATAGTTTAAAAAAGGTTATTGATGAGGATGTTTTAGACGAAATAGTATCTGTTTTTAAAAACAATGGACATTTTAAAATACTAAGAAAAACATACTGCTTCATAGATGTAGCAAGGAAAACCTTAGAAATATACAGAGGATTAGATAAAAAAACAGAAGAAATAGCGGCAAACATAGCTAAGTGTTTAAACTGTGAAATAACACAAATAAAAATAAGTCCAGATAAACTAATTGAAATCATTAACAAACATTCGACAGAAGTTAGACAATTGGTTTTTAGTAATGTGGAGGGTTTATTCAGAAAAGTTTATGTTGGAAGGCACTTAGAAAGAAACAATTTAATTTCGAGTTATTTGAAAAAATTCTATAGTTATTTAACAAGCATAACTATAAAACCAAAAATAAGATTTCTGAATGGTAATAGTAAATATTCTGTAACAATAAACGCCAATAAAAGTAGTTTGAGCGTTTCTAATGGAAATAATGGAATAAAACTAAGGCCTAGATTTGAGATAAGACAATTAACTTCTTTTTTCATTTTTTAATAAAGATTTGAAATGCAAAGCATTTGAGAACATGTTTAAGTTGTTGAACAAAACATAATTTTCACCCTTGTCACAAAAATTTAGCAATTCTTTTAAATCACTTTCAATGTAATTGTACTTTAAATTATAGCCATTTTTTCCATGTAACCTGAAATAATTTAAATTTCCATAAACGGGTTTTTGTTTGAAAGGATCTATGCAGTGTACTAGATTTAATTCAGAGCAAATTTTTTCAACAGTTTTTTCTTTCCATTCACTTCTCAGTTCTACGGCAAATGTAAAGTTTTTGCTTTCAATGGAGTTAAAAAAATTCTTTATGTTTTCTATATTTTTGCTACTTTCTTTAAAAGACGGTGGACATTGAAAAACCACTATTTTTGATTTTAAAATTTTTGCAACTTTCTTAGTTTTTTCCCATGCTTCAAAAACTTCTCTAGTATTTTTAAAATGACCATAGTTTTTCGTATTTCCAAACTTATTTTTCATTCTTTTATACGTTGAGCTAGAAATTTCATGGGTAATAACCTGAGATGCCTTTAAACTAAACTCAAATTTTTTTGGAGCTTCTTTTCTCCATTTTTCAACAGTTTCTATTTTAGTAGGTATGTTATAAAAAATTGATTGTAACTCGACTAGTAAAAGATTTTCGAAATATTTTTTCTTATTCACGGGAAAACCACAACAACCAATTTTTATCATAAATTAAAGGTGTTATATAAAACAATATATTTTTTACTACATAACAAAAATTATGTTTAGAATAAAAATAATAGCATTTTTAGTCCTTTTACCATTCACACTTGCTCAATATACTTCGGAAGAATGGGCTTTATCTATTCTGTCTTTAATTTTCGGTCAATTACCCGTTACCTGTAGTTTAGAAATATCTCCGGATTGTGTAAGGTGTATCGGAGCTATAAAACTAGTTCCGTTTATTTTTTTCATTTCGTTGTTCTTCTTCGTTTTTTATTTCGTGCTTTCACAAACCTTTGGTAAAGGAGAAATAAGCGCCGGTCCGATAACAGAAAGAAAAGTAACAGAAATACCAACTACTGCTAAAAAAATTTCTATGTTGATTAGTCTTGCTTTATCAATTGCTCTATTACATTATCAACCAATGTCTACTTCTCTTAAACAAGTCTTATTTTGGGCTGGAATAGCTCTAATATTATCCGCCTTTTTGGTAGGTCTCGCAGTTTTTAGAACAGGTAGTCTAATATTTCCAGCACTAATATTTCTTATAATAATTATTGGTATGTTTGGTTACATTTGGAATTATTTTTCTCCGCAGATTGAAGAATGGATTTATTTTTGTACTTGAATTATTTCATCCCGTTCATTATAGTTTTTTTTACTTTTTACGCTTTACTAAGGAGGTCTAAAGTTTTTGGTGAGGGCGAAATAGCAAATAGAATAGGTATAATACTTTCTTTATCGATTTCTTTTCTAATTGTTTTTTATAATCCTTTAAAAATACCTTGGGCGGAAGTTTTTGCGAATATCTACTCAAAGAGTTTTGTAGTGATAGTTTTCCTTATATTTTTTGTCTTTTCCACTATGATGATATCCTCCTTAAAAACAGGTAAGCCAGGAGTAGGTTCATTTTTTCTCGGCTTCGTAATAGCTTTAGTTTTCGCATCGGTAACAAATTTATTCCTTCCGATTATAAATACAAACGCTATCTTAATAGAAAACTATTTCGGGCCGAACTACATTCCATATTTCTTGCTTTTCATTTTTTTAATTATATTATTTTTAATATATAAATCTTTGGTCTAAAAATAGATTATGGGGGATGTATTTGCGAATGCGATGAATTTTCTTTTAGAGAAAGGATTTTTTAATTTTTTACTTTGGACATTTTTTTCCGCAGTAACATATTCTTTGTTAAAAAGAACAAAAATTCTTGGGGAATCTGTTTTTATAAACGGTATAGTTGCACTGACTGTTTCATTTTTTATATTTCTCTTTCCGTATTTAGCTGGAATTAATTATGTTTTCAATTTTTCTTTATATTTTGCACAACTTTCTTTGTTTTTAGTCGTTTTAATTTTTTCACTCCTTTTGGCAAGTTTTTTCTACCCTAATCTTTGGGAAACGATAGAAAAGCTATTTACGAGAAGAACGCAAATATGGGTCATGCTCGCTTTAGCTTTCGTCTTGTTATTAACAAGTAATCTAATTAACATATTTACGTTACCTTTAATCAATGGAGGTGTAGTAGGAGGAGTTAGAGGTCCTCAACTGCCACAACAAATTTCAATTTTTTTGGCAGCCTTATTTATTTTTTTAGTTTTTATTTTACTGGGGACTGCCGTAGTTAGAGGAGAATGATTTTACAAACTACTCCAGTAGAAATCGCTATAAAAACTTTAGAAAGTTTAGGTTTTTTTAAATTCATTTTACCTTATATGATAACCGCAGCTATATTTTATGGTCTTTTAAGAAAAAGTCAACTATTTGGTGATCCAGAAAGAAATGTGGCGGTCAATGCGATAATATCAGTGAGTGCGGCATTATTAGTATGGGCTTCGCCAGTTTTATTAGGGATAACAGATTTCGAAAGATATCTTTCGTTATTTATAATGCAAAGCCTTTCCATAATGTTTGTTTTCGTAACAGGTATTTTAATAATAAGTATGTTTATTGGACCAGATCTACCGACTAAATTTACGGAGTTGCTAGGTAATAGAAAAAC
>JANXEB010000119.1 GCA_025058985.1 Candidatus Aenigmatarchaeota archaeon | reverse complement strand
ATCACCATAATCACTTTCTCCAAAAACTGCAATTGGAATTAGGTTATCTATAGAATCTTTTCCAATATTTTCCATTTCACTTAACACAGCATTCTTTTCACGTTTAAATGTATTTTTTTCAAACCTTTTTCTATCAAGCATTTGAAAAAGAGCATTTGCAACCTTTTCAAAACTTTCCGGAATTGTTTCACACATATAGTAGGAGAGGAAACGAGACGTATAGGCATTAGCTATTCCACCGCTAAGTTCTACAAATCGAATAAAAGAACCATAAGATCTCCCCATATTCGATAAAGATAGTATATGCTCTAAAAGATGAGAAATACCTCTCTTATTTTTATCTTCATAAATACTTCCAATCCCAACAATTGCAGAAATACCTATAGTTCTAGCTTCTGGAATCTTTAACATATACAGCGTTATTCCATTGTCTAAAACCTCTTTTTTTACTCCTTTCATTATAAAATAAATTAACTTAAAGTTTAATAATTTAAAAAATCAATCGAATCTATTTGGAGCAAAATATAGTAAAGCTAGAGAAATAAAGAAGAAAATAGCTAAATAATGTGTTAGCGGAAAGAATAATATAGTTATAAAGAATAAAACAAACATAAGAGAAAATAAAATCATTCTTCTCAAGTCAAAAAGAAGCATCGTTTCCATACCAACTATAAAAGTTATTATTGATAATAAATAAAGCATGCTTACTAACGAAATTAAAAAATTAGTGAATTTTATGTAAGAAAAAACTAAAATAATTGGAATAGAAATTATTAGAGAAGAGACTATTTTTGATTTTATAACATTACTCTTTTTCAATGGAAGAACAGAATAGAATACCCATCTGTCAAATTCATTTAAAATATCGTACACAGAAATAGTAAGAAAACCTATCATCATCGAGAAAAAGTTTTTGAAATCGATTTGAATTCCAATAGCTATGGTAATACGAAATAAAAAATATAATAAAAACAAAGGAAGTACAATAGAAAAGCAAATTCTTGCTATACCATAACTTCTTTTCAAATCTAAAAAGTCTTTTGAAACTATTGGATGCCTAAATAATCTATAAATTTTTCTAAAACAATTTTCGTGAATTTTAGTTTTTGATTTATATTCCAAATCTAAATACTTGAACGAAATTGTTATGAATAATATAGAAAACAATATATTTAAACTCGGATGAGAAAATAAAAAATCAAAAAAAATTGATAGAAAAGCAATAGAAGCTATCAATATAGGAAAGAAAATTGACTTCTTGTTGAGAAAATTAGTAAGTAGAAACGTTAACGAATTACCAAGTATAAAAAAAGAAAAAGATATGAATAAGACATAAAAATCAAACTTAAAAAATCCAAAAACCATTGGTAAAAATATCCAAAAAGTGAAAAACACAATCTCTTTTAAAAACAAAGAGAGAATAATTATTTCATTTTTTAGTGGAATAGAGTAATAAGAATAGAGTAAAAAATTTAAATGCGGAAATTTTCTCAAGTAAACCTCTCTAAAGTGTATTGTATAACCTCCTGTACCTATGCCTATTATTATAAAAAGTAAAGCAAAAAACTTTAACAAGGAGTATACGTCAAGAATAAAAGCTGATAAAAAAAACGAAAAAACAAAGACAAAAAATGGTAGAGAATAGAAAAAA
>JANXEB010000068.1 GCA_025058985.1 Candidatus Aenigmatarchaeota archaeon | reverse complement strand
TTATTACTCTAAGAGTTGGTTTGGCTTTTTTGTATTTTTTATGTTTTGCGGAAGGGATAAACATATAGATGAATTAAGAATATAAGAATAATAAGTGATAAGGAATTAAGGGAAATAAAAAGGGGTACAGACTTAAAAGGGTTATTTAGAGTGAGCAGACAAAAATAAGCTTAAACTTGGTGGAGGCGGCGGACTTAGATTTTGTAGGTTTGAACTACTTTTTAAGTTACGATACCATCAAAAGTACCAACGTGCTTTTAATAGCGAATAATCTTAAAGTAGACGACATAGTTCTTCTACTAAAGGTTCAATCGGTTCAGTAGGAGTGTTTACGGCCGTCGTGTTTATAATTCGAGTTATCGAATAACTCGTCATAATTCTTCTTACGAACTCGTCTAAAAGGTCACTTTTTTCAAAGTAATCTAGAACTCGTAAATTTTTAAAAGTTAGTTCTTCTAGAAAACTTAAAAGACTAGCCCAAAATGCAACGTAAAATGTTAAAAGACGTTTATCATCTTCCTTTTTAGCAGAACTTTTGGCTACGGAAAATATTTCAGGAGAATCTTTATAACTAACAAAATAGATCAAAAAGTTAGAAAGTATTGACTCGTTTATAGAACGGGTTTTGAGAAGATAAGTAAAAGTTGGAATAAACTTTAACTTATAATCTGAAGTCAAAAGTTTAAAACAAACCCTGAATATTTCCATAATTCTGTTTAAAAGATCTTGTTTAATGGAAGTATCCTCTTCAGAATAGTAAAGAAACTTTGCTACGTCTTCAAATACTTTTATGAAAACTATGTCTTTATTTTTAGAAAGTAGGGTCTTGTAGCTTTTTAACATTTCTACCTCGTTTTCGAGAAAGTAACTAAGACAGAAAAAAACAAGAACTTATTTTAGGATTTGTAATCCCAAGGTTGAGGGTTCAAGCCCCTCCGCCGGCTTTCTTTTCAAGAAATACCGAGATTTGTGAAAAAGATTTCAAATGATTTGAGACGATTTCAGATGATTTTTGGGTGTAATTTGCACACAATTTTAACCCAGCTTAAAAGTTAGGTAATATCTTATTTTTGTGCAATTTGCCTTATCTCCATATCTCTCCCCCTGATATCCCTCAATCTACCTATTATCTCCTCAAAATTCTTAATCCTCCCCTCTGCATACTTCCTGTTCATCCCCTCACTTACCAAATAAACAACCTTTCTTTATAAATCTCTCCAAGCCATTCTCAACTTTTTCCATTCCCTCCAAAAACTTAACACCTCTTTGTGCCCCTCTTCGCTGATTTCTCCTTCAACTGTGCCCCTCCAGAGCCTTTAATAACAACCTGTTCCTAAAAGCCTTAACCTCTCCCTTAACCACATGCGTTAGTCTGGAAACTCTTCCTTTTCGCAACAAATATGATTATCAGTAAAGCCAATTTTACCTCAGCTTCCCAATCATACACAATTTTTATTATATTACCATTTGGCATTCAAAAATTTTTAGAATCCTTTAAAATATAATTAAAATTAAAATAAAACTAAAGGGATGAAAAGATGAAGAAAGTATTTTTAGTTTTAGCTTTTTTAGTATTTTTTTAACTGCTTATGGGGCTTATTGTAAGGAGGTGCCTTTTACCCTTGAAGATAGAGATAGGATTATTCGAATAGAGGCAAAACTTGCAGAAATTGACAAGAGGTTTGAGCAAATTGACAAGAGATTTGAGCAAATTGACAAAAGATTTGAGCAGATAATGACTTTTATGTGAATGCTTGTTTTGTGATTTTTAAAAGGATAACAGCAGCAACCATTGGTTTTGCAATTTGGGACAGACGCACTATGATAAGACCTTTTGAAATTAAGACGAAATTGATAGAAGATGAAATAGACAGAGAATCAGTTATCAATTTAGACATAGGAGAGGGGTATATAAATCCTCTAAACCCTACCTTTGTAAGACTAAAGAAGAAATCCTTTCAAAAGATTTGTTATCTCTCAGAGTCCTCATGGTATACTTAACT
>JANXEB010000105.1 GCA_025058985.1 Candidatus Aenigmatarchaeota archaeon | reverse complement strand
TTAGAAAAATTAGAAAAAATGAGTTATGATATGGTAAAAGATGTCAACGAGATAAGAAATGTCTTCAGAGAAATAGGAAGTGTTGAAAATTTAGTGAATGTAAGTAAAAGAATAAACGAAAAATTCATAAAAATGGAAAACATGCTTAAAGATGTAGAAAAGATTTCTGAAAAATTGGAAAAACACTTTGTTGAAATAAATAAAAAACTTGAAGAGTTTGAAGAATTCAAAAATAAAGTAGTCCAGATAGACGGTTTATCTAAGGATCTTTTAAAGTCTGTAGATGACATAAACATAAAAATAGGTAAACTTGCTTCTGAAGAGGAGGTTTTCAAACTAAAAGAAATGTTAAACGAATTTACGAAGGATTTGGAAGACGTGAAAAAGTCTGTAGCATCCGGCATACCATTTTTAGGTCCATTACCAGAAGAAATACAAAAATTGCAACAAGAAAAAGAGAAAATAAAGCTTTTCTTAGATTCAGTTGACGAACAATACAAGGCAAGAAAAATCAAAGAGGAAGATTACAAAAAAATAAGAGAGGCAAATCTACAAAAGTTAGCTGATATTGATGCACAGATAAGAGAAAGTATTGAAAAAATAAAGGGTATGCCACAAACTACTCCACAGCCACCCCAACCACAACCTATACAGGTAGTGCAGCAGCCAACAGAAGAAGATAAATCTTCAAAATTGCTATCTGAATTAAAAGATCTTTATAAGAAGGGATTAATAAGCGAAAAGACATACCAAAAAACACTAAACTTGCTTGTGAAATGATAGCTCTGCATTTTTATCTTTTCACTATAAATTTTCAATTCTTTTAATCATGTTCTTCAAATGCTTTATCTTGTTCTTTGTCATGCTTTCTTATCCATTCTAACAACATTGCAATATGCTCTTTTTCTTCATCTCTATTATGCTCTAATATTCTTTTCAATTCAGGGTCTTTTACCCCCTCTATTCTTGTTTCATACCAATTTACAGCCTCTATTTCTTCTATCAAACTTTGTCTTGCCTTTTTAATGTCAGTGTTTTCAACTTCTTTGGAATACATAATTTCACCAAGAAAAATTATAAAAAACTATAAATAAAAAATTAACCTATTTCAAGTTTGATTAATGTAAAAAATGTTTCATTATTCTATTAGCAACTTCTCTAGCTTTTTCTTCTTCTTTAATCCCTCTTATCATTATTTTATTATTCTTAGATACAGAAATTTTTGCTTGGCCTATATCTATTAGAGTCAAAAAATCAGCATCTGTTAAAATTTTCCCACCAAATTCATCCAATATAATTTTTATTAACTTTTTTCTGTCCAATTTTCCTTGTGGTACTATTTCAAAAGCTGCATCGGTTTTACATGGTTTGAACATAAAATAAACTTTCATAAAGAATATTATTTTTAATTCAAAAAGATAATTTTATGCGCTATAACATCATCATTGTCAGATTTTCAGAAATATGGGTAAAATCACTGAGAGTAAGAAAAAAACTCGTTAAAATTTTACGTGAAAATATAAAGTTAGCTCTAACTAAAAACAAAATAAAAGCAAAGGTATATACTAGCTGGGACAGAATTTTCGTCGAGACTAATAAAATAAAAAAATCAATTAACATTTTAAGACATGTATTTGGTATTGTTTCAGCTTCTCCAGCAATAAAGATGAATCTTTCAGAGTTAGAAAATAATATCAAAAAATACTCTTATTTGGCTAAAAATAAAAAGTTCGCAGTTAGAGTTAATAGAGTAGGAAAGCATAACTTTACAAGTAAACAAGTAGAAGAAAAATTAGGCGAGTTAATATTAAAATCAGTCAACTCAAAAGTTAAATTAAAAAATCCTGATATAACATTTTTTGTAGAAATAAGAAATGACATAGCTTATTTATATTTCGACGTTGTTAAATGTGTGGGCGGGTTGCCTTTAGGTTGCGAGGACGAAGTTTTATGTGTAATAAAAAACAAAAAAGATTTAATAGCTTGTTGGTTGATGATGAAAAGAGGTTGTAGTGTAAAAATTAAAAGTAGTATTAGCATAAAACCATTAAAAAAGTGGATGTATAGTAAAAAAGTTGAGATAATTAGAAATGATAAAAGTTTTAGCAATTTACCTTTGGTTTCTGGTAATACAATGGAAGATGGATTGATAAACAGTGAAAAAATAATTTTTTATCCTATTTTTTGTTTAAGCGAAGAAGAAATAGAAGAAATTTATAGAAAAATTAATTCTTAACTTTTTACTCCAATTATAGAAAACTATTTAAGTTAATATCTTTATAAATAATTGGTTGGCACTAATATTGGTTCCAAGATAGGTGTTAATAT
>JANXEB010000039.1 GCA_025058985.1 Candidatus Aenigmatarchaeota archaeon | reverse complement strand
GATTTATTAACTGGAAGGAAAAGGGTGAAAAGATATGTTTAATATCATTTTAAGTTTAATATCTTTTATTTTGTCTTTAATTATTTTCCCGTTTATTTATTATCAGTATTTCACTTTAAATAAAAACAAACGAAAGTTTATAAGCTACCTTTCTTTTTCTCTTATTGCATTTTTTTTACCATCAGTTTTGTTGTATTTTACTATTCTTGATAATTTTATTACCTCATCAATGTTTATTCTTTCTTTTATGATTGTTATTATATCCTCAATAATAAAGTGGATTCCACCAAAATGTATTAAAAAGAAAAAATTAATGGAAATAGAAAAAATCCCCATCTACTTATGTGAAACTAAAAGGAATTATATAAATGCATGGTATAAATTAAGAGAAAAAGCTGTATACATTTCCAAGGTATTTAAAACATTACTTAATAATAAAGAATTCAAAATAGTTTTAAAACATGAAATAAGTCACTCTTATGAAAAGATAATTTATCTGTTTCTTTCGTTTTTGGCTCTAAGTTTAATATACTTTTTTTGGAGTACGACACTATTTTTCTTTATTTTATTTTTGACCTTTTTATTATTTCAAGTGCCTTTTTTTACCTTTTTATCAATTCAGCTATATCTCCAATTTTTATTTATTTCTTTTATAATTTCTATTATTGGAAGTTTTTTGTTGTGGGTTTTAGAACATAATGCAGATAGTAAGGCGGTGAATTCTATAAAAGATGTAAAACATTTTGGAAGCGCTTTGATCAAAATTTACTTTTACAAAAAATTTAAACGAATTTTAAATGAATCAGAAATTTCAAAAATTGATAAAATTTTAAGTTATAATCTTTCAAATATCAAGTATAGTCTTCCCGATTTTCTCAAGGAGTGTATTAAATATCTTCTAAACAATATAATTTTGTCAATTACTGAAATTTTCAATAAAGACATAATTATAGCTCACCCTCCTATTGAATTCAGAATAATGTATTTATTATACCAATTAAGGAAAAGGTGAAATGATGATAGTCTTATTTGAACAACAATTAATTGAATTACCTTTACTTCGAAAACTCCAGGAAAAAGGTTGGACCTACAAAAACTCAGAAGAATTAAACAGAGAAAGTTATGAAGAACCTTTGTTGGTTGAAAATTTGATAGAAGCAATCAAAAGAATTAACAAAGATGTTGAGCTAACGGAAACTGACATAACAAGAGTTATAAATGAACTTAAAATAAAAATTCCTGGCCCAGAAACTGCCAAGAAAATTTTGAATTATTTGAAAGAAGGCTTGCCAATAAATTTAGAAAAAACTAGACTTACTAAATACATAAAACTAATCGATTATGAAAATCTTCAAAACAACGAATTTCTAATTTCAAATCAAGTAAAATTCAGAGGAAAAGGAACAATAAGAGCTGATATTGTTCTTTTCATCAATGGTATACCCTTAATTTTAATTGAATGTAAAGACCCAACAGACCCTTCAGTTAGTTGGGAAGATGCTTACAGACAAATAAAAAGTTATGAAAAAGATTGTGAGGAGCTTTTCAAGTATGTTCAAATAGGAATAGCTGTAGAGGAAAAAGTTAGGTATTTTCCTATCGTCCCTTGGTTAGATAATGTTAAACCTGAAATTTGGAGAGAGGAAGGAAAAAATGAAATCGATTCTATTGTTGAGATACTCTCTCCTTATAAAATACTTGATTTGATCAAAAACTTCATCTTCATAAGAACAGAAAGGGGAAGAGTAACTAGAGTGGTAGCGAGGTACATGCAATATCGTGCTGCGAATAAAATTTTTGAGAGAGTAGTAAATACTTTAGAAGGAAGGGAAAACAAAGATAGAGGATTGATTTGGCACTGGCAAGGTTCAGGAAAAACTTTGACTATGATCTTCGCCGCTTACAAACTTTATAATGAAAGAATTCTTGAGAATCCAACAATCTTCTTCATACTAGATAGAATAGAACTACAAGAGCAACTATTTCAAGAGATCGCTGCTTTAGACTTAGGAATAAAACCTGAAAAAATTGAAAGCAAGGAAGAGCTAAAAAAAGCTTTACTTCATGATGAAGGAAAAGGAAAAAGAGGTTTTATTATCACATTAATTCATAAATTCACTGAAAAGGATTTGTTAGACGTTCAACAATTCTTAGAAGAAAAATTGAAAGGAAAAGAATCTGTTTTAACAAGAAGAAACATAGTAGTTTTTGTCGATGAAAGTCATAGAACTCAGTACGGGGTTCTAGCTGCTAAAATGAGAGAAATATTGAAGAAAGCATTCTTCTTTGGATTTACAGGAACACCAATTTCTAAAAAAGGAAGAGACACTTTCTTAGTTTTCGCTTATCCACAAGATAAAGATTTACACTTAGATAAATATTTCATAAAAGAATCTATAGAAGATGGTTTTACCTTACCTATATCTTATCAATCGGCTCCAGATATGTTAAGACTTAATAAAAAACAACTTGAAGAGTTTTTAACACAAAAAGAAGAAGAAATACCAGTGGAGATGAAAAAGAAAATAAGTAGAAAGCTTTCAAGGATAAAAATCTTAATGGAGAGTAAGAAAAGAATAGAAAACATAGCTAGTTATATAACCAATCATTTTAAAGAAAATGTAGATGGTAAATTTAAAGCTATGGTAGTAGCGGTAAGTAGAAAAGCTTGTGTTTACTACAAAAAAGCTTTAGATAAGTTGTTACCATCAAACTACTCGGAAGTTGTCATGACTTATGAAAGAAGCGATCCAAAAGAGATTTTGGAATATAAGGAAGAATTGAGAAAAAAATTTAAGAAAGAACTAGACGAAATTAACAAAGAACTTATTGAGAAGTTTAAGAATGAAGAGTATCCAAAAATTTTGATAGTTACGGACATGCTTTTAACCGGGTTTGATGCCCCAATTTTACAAGTTATGTACTTAGATAAACCATTAAAAGGCCATAGATTGTTACAAACAATAGCTAGAACTAATAGGCCTCTTCCAGAAAAAGCCAAAAAATGTGGGTTAATCATAGATTTTGTGGGTATGATAAGAGAATTAAACAAAGCTTTAACATTTTACTCTAAAATTGAAATGGAAGATTTGAACTATGGTATTAAAAGTTTTGATGAATATGAAAGAGAATTTTTAATTCTCTTGGAAAGAATGAAGAAAATAATAGGAGATATAGAAATTAGATTCGATGACCGAGAATATTTCCACAGGATAATTTTTAATCTTGTGATGAGTAATAAAGAAAAGGAGTTTGTTGATACTTTTAAAGAGTTAAGAAGGTTTTACGAATTTTTAGGCCCTTCTGAGGTTAAAATTAGGTATAGGGATTATTTTAAATTTTTAGTAGCGCTTTACACTCTTTACAGAAAAATGAGAGGCGAAGACGAAAACATAGAAGAATTGAAAAGAATTTATAAAAAAATTGTTGAGGATATTTACAAAACAACAGAAGTTGAATCTATTGTGAGCTTCCCAGAAATAAAAATGGATGAGAATTATATAGAAAAAATTGAAAAAACTTTTAAAACCACAGAAGCGAGAGTTTTTAACAGACTTACAGTTATAAGATACGTTTTAAGAGAAAAACCACCAACTCCAGTTTATGGATCTATTTCAAAAAAGGTAGAAGAGTTAATTAAAAAATGGAGGAACAGGAAAATAAAAATCGAAAAGTTTTATAAAGAGCTTAAAACAGTTTTCAAGGAATTGATAATAATTGATGAAAGAAAATTCAAACTAGGGCTTAATGATATGGAGTATAGTATTCTATCAATTTTAGAAGAAAAATTTAAAGGAAGAAAGGATTTGGTTGAAAAAGTTAAAGAGTTTAGTGAAAAAATAAAACCGGAACTATTTAAAGGATGGGAATTTCAAAAGTCTGTAGTTAGCAGAGTTGAAAAAGAAATAAAATTATTTTTGATAAGGATCAACAATCTGTCGAAAAAAGAGAGGGATGATATAAGTGAAAGAATCATCCAAACCATTAAGAGTTACTAGCAAGATAGGAAGTAAAAAAATAACTTATTTTGTTATTAAAAGAAATGTTAAATATCCGAGGTTAGAATTCAGAGGTAATTTTTTATGTATTGTAGTCCCAAAAGATATAAAAAACTTTAGGTATATCATTGAGAAGAAAGAAAAATGGATTTTGAATAAGTTAGATTTTATAAACAAAATTCTAGAAAGAAATAAAAACCTAACGAATAAATTTATAATCTTTGGTGTACCAACAAATATAGAAAAATTTCAATCAAATCTATTGAGTGGAAATAAAAACAAGGTAAAGATTAGAAATTTTTTGAGACATATACTTTTTCAAAAAATAAAAAATATAGCAGAAGAATATTCAAAAAAATTTGGAATAAAATACAACAAGATTTTCATCAGGAATCAAAAGACTAAATGGGCCAGCTGCTCTTCTAAAAAGAACCTCAGTTTCAACATAAAAATATTGTCTCTCCCTGAAGCCTTGATAAATTATCTTGTTTTACATGAGATACTTCATTTGAAGGAGAAAAAACATAGTGAAAATTTTATTTTGATGATAAAAAAAGAATTCCCCAATTATAAGGAAATAGAAGAACAACTTACAAACTATTGGTTTATTTTAAACAACAACTATTGGTGGAAGAATTTTTCTTAATTTTTTCACTCAACTTTTTTCATTAACTCCACAATTCAAGTATTTTTTATAATAATACAAAACTTTCAGAAATTTCCCTAATTTTTCAATTTCTCTTTTTAGACTATACAAATAACCTACGCTTTAAGACTTAATTTGAGTGTTAATAAGTGTCAGTAGGAATTGAGAAAAAAGGCATGCCCCCGACGGGATTTGAACCCGTGTCCCAGCCTTTCCTCTCATCTTTCTATCAAACCTTTCTTCTCGAAAGGGCTGTATCCTTGTCCGGGCTAGACGACGGGGGCTTAAAGCTAAATATCTTTATTGATTATAAAATTTTAAATCACTTCTTCTTTAATAATCCTACTCATTCTTTTTTCAAGGAGTTGCATGTAGACTGGCCTGGTTATGAATAAATCTATCAAAGTTCCTAAAGTCGTTGTTATGGCAAA
>JANXEB010000091.1 GCA_025058985.1 Candidatus Aenigmatarchaeota archaeon | reverse complement strand
TTCTTTTTTCTCCAACTTTCATTTCTTTCAAGGCTTTGTTTAATCCTGATAAGATGAATTTAGCATCAACTATTATCGGAATAGGTTTGTACTTTATTTCTGGTTTGTAAATTCCTTCTTTTTTTGCCAAATCTTCTTTTGTTAAGTCAAAAATTTCGCCTGTATCTTTAATTCTTCCTACATAATCTATGTATACAAAATCTCCTGTGTTCATTTTTTCACCTTTCCTTTGCATATAACACAAAACCTTTGACCAGGAACTACACACAAAGGACAAACTTTTGCTCTGCAAACAGAGCAAGTGTAAAGTCCTGGCGAGTATTTATTGCAAGCTTGGCAATAACCACCTATTGCTATTTTTATCACCTATAACATACAATAAGGGTTGTATATTTAAGAAGTTTAAGTTTTAGGTTCAAGCTCTGCTTTTCTAATTTCAAAAATTCCTGAGTAGTTTTTATATTTTATTTCAAAATCTTTAATCTTAATTCTTTTTTTGAAGAAAGGTGCATCTAGAACAGTTGTCTCTATTTCCCCGCCTTCACCAGCAGGATTAATTTTGTATTTTTCTGCTAGCTCTTTTAATTTCTCTATCATTTTTTTATTGATTTTTTTTCCAAGAAAGCTCTCATCAAGAGGATAAGCAAAAATCCCGGTAATTATTACTTTAAAATCGTTTTCAACTATTTCTTCAAGAAGTTTTATTTGATCTTTACCCCATAGCGGATTTATACATTCTATGCCTAACTCTTTACAAACTTTTTCTATTCTACTTTTCTGATAGTTTGAAGAGATAGCTCCAGTTACTATTCCTTTAATCTTAAACTTCTTTTTAGCTTCGTTTATTATTCTCTTCAAATCTTCTAGTTCTTTTTCTTTTTTACCTTCAGTTACTTTTTGGAGTAGAGGCAAGCCCATGGCTTCTGCCTGAAGTTTTGTTAGTTCGATGTTTGGGACATGAAACATGTAGCTTTCTTTGTTTTTCGAGATTAAAGTAATTAAACAAACAACTTCATACTTTTTCATAACTTTTTTTAAAGCTAGACAAGAATCTTTTCCACCTGTAAATAAAATTCCAACTTTCATGATTTCTTTTTTGAAAACTTGAAATTTAAAGAAATTTTGATTGTTAGACGTCTAACCATTCAAGAATACTGATATATTTAGTGACATGTATATTGTTCACTTCTTAAAATTATTCTATCTTGTTCAATCATAACTTTTTCAAGGAGAGGGTATTTGGCTACTAAGTAAGTAAGTAGGCTTGTGTTTGTTCTTTCTAAAACATTTTCTCCTTCTAAAAATTCTGGTTTAATCAAATCTTCTATAGAATTAGACAATTTCGGCAAAATATAGATTGTATAATTGATGCAAGGAGACGGGCTTGAATAAAAGAGGTAGGTTATGTCTCTATTTTTGTTTATACACTTAAAAACAAAAGGATTTTTAACACATTTTTCATTTTCATTTACACATTCACAGTATACAGGGAATAGAGGTTCTTTGTTTAAGAGTTCTAATTTTTCTCTTTTAATGTAACGAAACAAACCTTTATCAAGTTCGAGTTCCTTAGGCTCGTTACCACAATACTCTTTAGCAAAACAAGATAGTTGGTTTACAATCTTACCAGTATACATACGGTCTATAAATTGTTCAAAAATTTCTTTTGCTTCATTTTGTGTTAACAAACTATATTGTTTTTTTTGAGTTAAAAATATACCAACAAGAGTAATTGAAATGATAAGCCAAATTCCTATAAAGTAGTTTATTTTCTTTTTGTTAAGCATATCACTCAAAATTATTTATCTCTATCTTTTTTAAATACTAATTTAATGAGCTGGAAGAGAGTAGTCATACCATCGATAATCAGTATGATTATCATTATGCTTTTGTTTTATTTACAAAAAACACCTATCCACTACTTCGAAGAATGTAATGAATTAAAAAGAAATTTTTGTGTTTATAACAATATTCTTATTTATTCGAACCTAGATGCTCTTATTTGGATAAAAAATAACATTCCTCCTAACTCTATAGTTATAGCTTGGCAAGATTATGAAAATGAGCTTAAAAATATATCCAATGTAAAAATAGTTCCTCAACTGGCCCTTGACTTAAGTTTAGATAATGTTACAAAATTTTTATGTGGAGCAAGACGTCTTAATGCAAGTTATTTGTATTTAACTGGTGCGGAACTGTTATATGGTTGGTATATGACAGGAAAACCCATCATTCAACCTTTTGAGTTAATAAAAATAAATGAAACTGATTATATAAGTACCGATCGACACATATTTTTAAAATTAGAAAATAAAATTTGGGTACCATACACTTATTATCATGAAGAATCTGGCGTACTTAAATTATCAAAAAATATCTCAAAAATGAGGAAAATAATATATTATGAAAA
>JANXEB010000087.1 GCA_025058985.1 Candidatus Aenigmatarchaeota archaeon | reverse complement strand
CACGAATTGAACAAAAGCCTTCTTAAAATTCTTATCCTTTTCAGCGTAATAAATCAAAAAATCTCTCAAAAATTCGGCAAATTTATCCATCTTGAACATGGCCTTGAAATCCAAAGGAAAGTTACATTTCTTACAGAAATGGCTTAATATTGAATTCACTTCACCACAGTTCTGACAAACTCTTGTTGTTGGGTTAGTTTGTTTTTGCACTTTTTCTATTTTTACACCTTTGGCTTCAAGCAAAGATTCATCAACATCTTCTCCAGATAAATGAACATAAACAGAAGCCATACCAGAATCTTTAGCCCAACCAAAATAAACTTTCAATTGCTGTTCAGTTAAAATTTTAGCCAAATGGGTGGCCCTAGCATGCCTAAAAGCATGAGGATTGCATGCTTTTGTTATTCCTGCTTTCTTTGTCAATCTTTTGAGTATTTTACTCGCTATATCAGGAAAGATTCTTTTCCCAGTTTTTGGATCTATCCAAACAAAGCTTTCTACGTTGTTTTTAAATGGATGTGTATCTAACCAATTCACCAAGTCTTTAGCATAATCTATAACTCTAACCCTTCTCCAACCAGTTTTTCCCGATACCAAGATACAACAACCGTATTGGTCAAAGTTTATATCCTTTATTCTCATGTTCAGGAATTCGCCTATCCTACAACCCGTTTCATACAAACACAAAACAAAAGCCCTTTCCATAGGGTTGTTAGATTTGTTTGCTATTGCTTCAACCTCTTGTTGAGTTAGAATTTGCTCAGGTATTTTTTCATTGTTTTTCTTTATCGTTGTTTTTATCCATTCGACTTCCTCAGGATATTTTCCTTCAAGCTTCCCAAACTTTAACCAGCGAAAATAAAACTTAAGAATTTTCTTGAAGTCTGACTTGCTTGCTTCTGAATAATCAGAATTATTAATTGTTATGACCAACCTCTCTATATCTTCTTTGCTTGCTTCTGAGAAATCTTTATCTAAAAGCTTCCTCAAAGTTTTCAAGCAATAAACATACTTATAGATTCTTCCTTTAGAGTAGTTATTAGCTTCGAGTTTTTCAATAAACTTAGAAACGCTTTCATAAGTTTTTTGATCTAACTCCCTCAAGACTTTTAATCCTTTCTCTATTCTTTCCTTGTGGTTATACATGGTTTCCATGATTTTCCCTGTTTTGTTGGCTAATAAATGCCAGTGGGAATTGAGAAAAAAGGCAAGCCCCAGGCGGGATTTGAACCCGCGACCTACGCCTTAGGAGGGCGCCGCTCTATCCAAACTGAGCTACTGGGGCTTATTAGTAGGATATCTGTATTTTTCTCCACAGCTTTTACAAATAATTTTTACTATTTTTTTTCTTCTTTCAATTCTAACAACAGAAGTATAACCAGGTACTAATATTGTATTGCATTTTTTACAAAAAATTCTTTTATATTTTCCAAGTCTTATATTTGTTCTCATACAAATTTCTCTTGCTATTTGAATATACCTTTTTGAAAGTTCAGGATTTGTTTTTAATTTTTCATTAGCTAATTTTAAAAGTATTTCAACTCTTTCTCTAGCTATTCTTTTAATATTTTTTTCTGTCGATTTCATAATGTACAATGGAAATGCAAGCTGAAGCTAAATATTCTATTTTTCCTAATGAAATTTTATCTTTGACGAATTTTTCCAAAAAAATTTCAGTTTTTTTCGGTATTCCTTTATGATCACCTAATATGAACAAAGAATTTTCTCCAAATTCAAAATTCCTTATATCTTTTCCATTCTTAGTTAAATAGTATAAGTCAAAATTATTTTTCGATTTTTCTTTTATTAATTCTTCAAAGCTTTTCTTAGAAACAGTTATTCCAGGCTCACTTTTCATTTCCATATCTTCTTTAACTTTTTTTAATGCTATTCTTATATGACTTCCAATATTTCTTTCATCTGGCGTGACATTTTTCAAATTGTTTGAATCAAAACATATTGTTACTGGTGGATTTGGAGGACCATTTAAATTTATATAAATCTTGACATTTTTCCTAATAGAATAAGAAAGAAAAATTGCATTAGAAATACATCTACAAGCTATATCCATTCTACCAGCATTAACTAAGCTATTTAATGAAAAATTTGGCGTAGTTATTGCATTATTCATTCTTACTAAAAATTCTACCACAAATATAAGCTTTATTAGAAAAAATATTATGGAGGATTATTTAAAATTATTAGACGAAGCTTATAGGGAAATAAAAAAAAGTGAAGTTAAAACTAGGTTTAAAATTCCAATTATAAAGAGTAGAGTTATAAAAAACAAAACCATAGTTGAAAATTTTTTTGAGATAGTTACTACCTTAAGAAGAGAAGAAGGATTTTTAATAAAGTTTTTTTCTAAGGAACTTGGTGCACCAATTAGTCTTAATGGGACAAAAATGATAATAAACAAAATAGTTAAAGAAGAAGTTTTGCAAGAGAAGTTGAAAAAATTTGTTGAAGAAATGGTTTTATGTAAAGTTTGTAGAAATCCTGATACTAAAATTGAGAATAATACAATGATTTGTGAAGCTTGTGGAGCAACAAATGTTTTGGTATAGAGTTCATTATTTCAAGTATTTTATAATAGTTGGAATATGTGATGAGGAAATATTAGAAAAGAGGATAAGGTTTGGAGATACCGAAATATATATTAATCCAAGTTTTTATAAAGGTTCTCTTATTGATGAAAAAGCTGCTATACAAGTTATGAAAAAATGCGATGTAGGAAATTTATTTGGTAATAGAATTGTAGAATTAGCTATAAAGAACAATATTGTAGATGAAAAAAATATTTTAATTATAGATGGTATAAAACATGCACAATTCATAAAATGAAAGGTCAGTTTTTTGTGTTAACTACTGTGGTTATTGTTTTTATTCTTTTTAGCATTTCACTTTATTTACAACAATTCTCTACTATGGATCTAGCTTCTTATTTATCAATAGAAGAACCAGTTCTAATGAGTAATATTGTTGGAAAGTTGTACGAATTGAACAAAAGTGTAGAAACTTGCTCCGAGTTTAGGTATTTTTCAAAAGATTTCTTGGAAACGGTAAAGAAGAGTTATAGAAATAAGTTAATAAAAGTTGATTATTATTTTTCCATGGCTCCAGTTTGTAATAATTTCTTTACTATAACAATTTATTCACCAAGGATAAACATTTCAAATAGCTTTTATATAAACAGAGCTGCTTAGACAGAAAGTAAGAGCAAAAAACTTCTAGTGGAAGTTGTAGCACCAAATGCAGCTATAACTAGTTTTAAGTAATTTTTTTGGAATTTCGTCAGCTTTTCTCTATCTATTAAAAAGGCGACTAAGAAACCAAAAAATAGTTTAACAAAAATATAAAGTTCTGGTAAATATGAAAACAGAATGTTCGCTAATAAATGTTGCTCAACCAGCTTATCTGAAAAATACTTTACAGAAACATAAGCAACAATACCATCAAAATATTGAGAAAATATAATTGCTTTATTAGATAAACTAGTTTTTACATGCTTTAAAACAAAGATTACTGGAAGAATAAAAAAGAAGACTAAGGAAAAACCATAAAAATTTTTGAAATTCGGAATTAGTAATGAGAATGGTAACATGCTTAAAATTATTCCTATAATCAAAAACATTTTGTAATTTTTTCTATTTATTAATAAAGAAAGTAGTGTTATCGAACCAACTATTAACCAAATATTTGGAGTAACTAGTAGAATTGAGTTTAAAATTTTTAAGTCCATTAGAACTCTAAGAGAAGCTCCAAAAAGTATGTAAAAAAAGATAGAGAGAGAAAAAAGATAATTTATTTTTACTTTTAATTTTTTCAATATTTTGTATATTAGAAATACAAAAAGTAAAAAAATTATTCCCAATACTAGAGTTTTTTCAAAAGTATATCCTTCTTTTAGAGGTTCTGTGAAGTATTCAATTGGATTTATCATTTTTTATCTTTTTGAAAACATAATTAATAGGGTTTTTAATATTTTTATTTTGACATATCATATCTGGGGTACAAAACTTTGTGTCGTCATAATATTCACTTCTATTACAAGATGGTAAAACATATGGCTCTTCTCTTCTTTCTAAATAATACTTTGCTTGAGATAAAACATATCTATCAGGTAAAGGAGTTTTATTTTTTTTATTCCATTCATCTATTATTTTCATTATTTTTTCGTTATCATATCCACATTTTTTCAAGAAATTAATTAATAAAAACAGTCCTCTTTTTCTTCCGTCTTCTAAACCATTTAAAATGTTTTTTATACAAGGTGGGAAATATTTTTCTGGTATTTCTTTTTTAATTTTTTTATTCATAGTTTTAGCTTTGATTTTTATGTCGCTAAACTTTTCTTTGTTTTTTTCAAACCAGTCCAAAGCTTCTATAAAAAGTATTTCTGCATCGTTAGTATCTTTGAATTCAAAATCAACTACTTTAACTCTTTCCACAGAAGCATCTGTTTTATCAAATTTATCCAAGTCTTTAACATCTACGGGAACACTAACCAACAAGGTTTTTTCATGTAAAGAGTAGAAAGATCTGTATAAGTGTCTATGTGAAAAAACATCTAAATTAATTATTGAATAAGGATTAAATTCATTGTTTTCTATTAAATCGTTTATTTTCAAATTATATATTTCACATAGTTCAGAAATATCAAAACTTGATAAAATTCTTGCAGATATAATATCTCTACAATACTCTTTCATATATTCAATTAAAATTCTATAAATTTCTGGAAACATTTTTGTGGTTTCTTTAAAATTTATCATTTTTGGTATCGCTTCGTAAGGGATAAAAATATGGAAAGATTTGCCACCAGAAAATTTGATTAAAAAACTTTTAACACCGTGATCCTTTAAACATTCTATTATTCCTTTAACCACATCTTTAGCTATTAAAAAGTCTTTTGTATCTGGGTCAATAATAAAATCAAATCCAATTCTCAAATTATCTAAGTCTTCTTTACTCATACCTGCTCTAAGCATACTAACATTTAACCATCTCTCCACTGAGCAATGAAAAGAAACAACACTAGAATTCACTAATTCGATTATATCTTGTTCGTATTGTAAAGTAAAAGGTCTTTTACCGAAACTGCCATCCTCGAACATTGGAACAAATTCCCTATTCTTAGAGAATTTTAACAAAAAGTTCACAACGTCCTTTCTCAAATACCATTCTTCAACAATTTTTTTCATTTTTTTCTTAACGGAACTACTTCGAAAATTTTATTACATTTACTACAACTAAATAATTTCGGTTTTTTACTTACTGTTTTTATTTCTTGATTTCCACATTTTTCACAAAAGTATTCTATTTTAAATTCGTTCTCGTTTTTGAACTTTACTATTAAAAAATTTTCTCTTTTTGTAAAATATTCACAATCTTTTGTTATTTCGATTCTATCTTTGATCATTTGCTCTAAAATCTTACTTTTCATTCATTACTTAGGGAAGATTAATATAACAACTAGAGCGATTAGGAGTATTGTAAGATAGATTATGAAATCTAGTGGAATACCAGTAGTTGCGACTATTTCTGTAATTATTCCAAAATTTTGTATTATTTCCGAGAACGAAAGAATTAAAGAAGCTAATAAGATTGCAATTCCGATAGAAGTCAACCAACCTCTATTGGAGGTTGCTAATACAGATATCAAGAGAGTTAGAGGTAAAACTGAAGAAAGGATAAATATCGAAATTTCAGAATATGGTGGAAGAACTTCTTTCAACAGTCTGGAAAGGGGAGGATAAACAAAAATAACTAGAATAATAAAGACAACAACTCCTATTATACATCTCACAAACTCCTTCCTTATAAAACTATCTATTAAAGCTAGGAAAAACGGTACTGTTATCAATAATTGACCAATCCCAGTAGTTAAAGCAAAAGTTAACAACGCTATCAGGACAATAACTAAAATAAGGTTTTTAATGTTCATAATACAAGAGTGCTTTTTTTAAATAAATTATAGAAAGAATGCTTCTCCAAAACAGATTATAGATAGACTAAATTATTTAATGCTGCCCAACAAAGATTTAAACAAATTTAGCTATGAATGCTTTATTTTTTTCTTTAATAACTTTTCTAAAGTATTTATATCCACTCCCCATCTTCTCTTCCATTTTTTATAACCAGTTTTGAATATGATTAAATCCTCTACGAAGTCGTAAAGTAAATTTGAGATGGGCGCCAGTAAAATTATTCCAAAATTTTTTAGACTACAAAGAACTAAAAATAAAGAGGTTAACGATAAAATAGAAAGAAAGAAGAAGTTGTGAAATGGAAATGGAACTCTTACCTTACTAAGTTTTATTAGTGCAGATATGTTCGTTTTTTTCAGCACGATTAAATGATCTAAATCTATTAAAATTGTTGCCACATACATTATTAAATAATCAAATATTAGATAATCAAAAATCCAAATCTTAATACTATAATCAATTATGGAGAATTTTGTGAAATATGTTATTAAATGTGTTATTGTGAAATGAACAAACCAATGGATAAAAATATAAGCATACATACTATATTTATGAAAATATTAAAAGAAAAATTAATAACAAATGTAGAAGCATTAGATATTCTAAAAAATAATAGCAATAATTCTAAATATTATTCTAAATTATCCATAGAGAATTTGGAAAAGTTTTATAAAAATATTAAATTAGATAACGTTAACAGACTTAAAGAAGAATTACTTTCTTTAGGTTTTCTTAGAGAAGAGCAGGTAATAGCTTTGATAAATGTTCTACCAGAGGATAAAAACGATATAATTCTTGTTTTGGGAAAGGAAATAAAAAACTTTAACGAAGAGCAATTAAACAAGATTTATGAAACTATAAGAAAACACTTGTAAAAAACATGTTAATTAAAATGAAAGACGAATATGGAATAGTATTAGATTTTTTACCTTTTGGTAAAGGTATAGAAAGAAAAAAACAGCCAATTGCACAAATTGTTGGAGAAAAGTTCTTTACATTGTTAGAAGTTGGTATAAGAGAGAATGTGGTAGTAAAACCTTTTGATAGAGTTTATATTGGCGATGAGAAAAGAGATCAAGTTAAATTTGTAAAAGGTAGAATAAGTTATGATGATCTAACGAGCATAGCAAAAAATAATTTAGAAACAATTTTGGATAGTTTGGTTACTAATGAAAAGATCGTAGAGTTTTTTAATAAAGCTCCACCAATTTCTACAAGGCTTCATAGTATAGAACTTTTAAAAGGAATTGGTAAAAAGACTTTAAACATCATATTAGAAGAAAGAAGAAAAACACCTTTTAAAGATATTGAAGATTTAGAAAAGAGGAGTGGTATAAAAAATCCAAAAAAAATCATAAAAGAAAGAATTTTAGATGAATTAAAAAATATAGATAAGTATAAATTTTTTGTAGGTGTACAGCTATAAAGTTTGTTTTGTGGGAATGGGTGGTTCTGGAATAGTTGGAGATTTAATGAAAGTTATATTGGAAAAGAATGGTTACGAGGTCATTGTTGTAAAGGACGAGAAATTACCAGAATTCTTAAATAAAAAATTTAAGCTTTTTATTATTAGTTATTCTGGCAACACTTATGAAACTTTAAAGTGTTTTAGAGAGGCTATTGAGAAAGGAATAAAAAACATAATTGTAGTAACATCAAATGGAAAATTAGAAAAGCTTTGTGATAAATACGAATTTAAAAAAATAAAAGTTAGAGGAGGTTTATTGCCGAGAGAAGCTTTATTAGATATGTTACTTCCTCTACTCAGTTATTTTAAGATAAAGTTTAAAAACGTAGAATACGATTTTTCTAACTATG
>JANXEB010000073.1 GCA_025058985.1 Candidatus Aenigmatarchaeota archaeon | reverse complement strand
AAATAATTGTAGTAGATGATGGTAGTGAAGATAGAACTTATGAAATAGCAAAAAAATATACAAAAAAAGTTTTTAAAATAGAGCATTCTGGAAAAGCAAGAGCTTGTAATTTTGGAATAGAAAAAGCTAAAGGTGAGTTTATACTTATTTTAGATTCAGATACAACAATAGAAAAAGATTTTTTTGAAAAGACTTTATCTTACTTTGAAGATAAAAAAGTTGCTGCTGTAACGCCAATGGTTAAATCTAGAAAAGAAAAAAAGCTTAGTATTTTAGAAACTTTTCAAAACATTGAGTTTTGTTTTCAATCAGTTATAAAATTAGGTTTTAGTACATTAAAAAGAGGTTGTCTTTCTATTTATGGAGTTGCAACTATTTATAGAGCAAATGTTTTAAAAAGCATAAAATTTAATGAAAATAGCATAGTTGAAGATTTTGATATGGCAATTTCTTTACAAAAAAATGGATATAAAATTTCTGTAAGCAGAGCTTTTGCTTATACAAATTTTTATTCTAACATAAAAAAACTTTTTCTACAAAGAGTTAGATGGAGCTTAGGTGTTTTGAAGTCATTAATAAAAAATAAAAATCTATTTTTTAAAGAAGATTCTCTTGGCTTATATTCTTTTCCAACTTCTTTTTTCTGGTATCCTTTTATACTAATTTCTTTTCCATCAATACTTTATCAGATATTTTATTGGCTTCCTGAAAATATTTTTGAAATTCCATTCTATTTATTCAAATGGTTTAGTATTGCTGGTCCTATAAATTCTTTAATTATGCTTCCTGTTTGGGGAGTTAAACTTTATATAATACTAGGAAGTTTATCTGGATTACTACCTTTTATTCTAACAGTAATTTCACTTAAAATAACTAAGGAATTAAATGTAAAGAATTTTCTATTTTCTTGCTTTATTTTTCCTTATTATTTTTTTATAATAAATATTGCAATAGTTCTTTCTGTATTTTTATTCTTTCTGAAAATAAATTTGAAATGGTATAAATAGTTTTATGCTAGAACTAATTCACCAAACATCTCTATTTCTTTATAATATATTTATAATTCCTACTATAATGTTCTCGATAATGGTTTATTTTGTATTGTTTACTATACTTTTTAAAAAACGTGGAATTAATAAAAACAATATAAAAAGCTTTAATCCCTTTGTTTCTATAATAATTCCTTGCTATAATGATCCTGTTGTAGAAAGATGTGTTAATAGCTGTTTAAAACAAGACTACAAAAACTTTGAGATAATAGTTGCAGATGATAGCACCGATGAAAAAACAAAAAAAATAATAGATAGTTTGAAATCAAAAAAAGTAAAAGTAATTAGAAGAAATAATAGAAAAGGATTTAAAGCAGGTGCATTAAATAATGCTTTAAAATATACAAAAGGTGAAATAATAGTAATTTTTGATTCAGATTGGGTAATTAAAAAGAATTTTCTAAAAGAAATAGTTAAAGAATTTGTTGATGAAAAAGTAGCTATAGTGCAAGCTAGACAAGATTTTTTAAATTACGATAAAAACTCTGTTAGTAAATTTGCTTATTTGTTAATGTCTGTCTATTATTCTGTTTTTGTTCCATTTTTTAGTTTATTTGGAGTTACTTTTTCTGGTGGAACTGCCACAGCTTTAAGAAAAAGTGTAATAAAAGAGGTTGGTGGTTATAATGAAAATAGTTTAACAGAAGATACTGAGATTTCTATAAGAATAATTTGTAGAGGATATAAAACTGTTTATTTGAAAAATTTAAAAGCTAAAGGAGAAGTACCATGTAAACTTACTCATTTTTTAAAACAACAAGGAAGATGGGTTTATGGCACTACAAGATCTTTTCTTGACAATATAAAAACAATAGTGAATAGCAACATTCCTATAACAAAAAAAGCAATAATAGCTTTTTCTACCTTTTCCCATATTTTCCAACCTTTAATTCTTTTCTTCTTTCTTTTCGGTCAAATAGCTTTATTAACTGGAATGCCGAAACCTTTAACAATTGAAGATTTGAAAAATACTTTACTAACATTTATCTTAACGGCAGGTTTTATAACAGCAGCAGTCTACACTACCTTAATTAATAAAAAGATCAAAATTTACGAAGCATTTATTCTATCGATACTCTTTGGCAGCTTTTTCCTTTTCATAAATTCTTTTCATTTCTTTAAAGCAATTTTTTTCAAGTTAGATAAATGGTTCAAAACACCGAAAGAGGGAAATATAAAATCTGTAAAAAAATTTTTTGATTTAAAGATTTCTGAACCTTTCTAATGAAGAAGAAAAAAATATTTTTATTACTAGCTGGAATTTTGTCTTTTATAGTTTACCTAGCTGGAATTTATACCGGAATAACTATAGGAGAGAAGCTTATGAAAAAACATTATTATTCTTCTTTAGAAGAAGAAATGAAGAATGTTCAATCACAAATAGAAGAGCTAAGAGGTATTTTGATACTAATAAAATCCGAAAGGTTTGAAAGTTGTAAATTATTAGAAAAGTTAATAGAGAAATCTTTAAATTTAATATCAAGATATCATTCTTTTTTACCATATAGAATAGAGGAATTTGAGTTCAACAATACTTTTACTTATGATATGGAAAAACTAAAACAAACTAGTATGCAATTATCGATAAACACATGGATAATTTCTTTAGAATTTTCAGCTTGCGATAATAAAGTTGTTCCAATTCTATATTTTTATAAAAGAAATTGTTTAAAATGTATAGAACAAGGAATAGAGCTAGATAAGTTCAGAGATTATTTATACAGCAATGGTTATAAACCTTTAATTTTTACAGTAGATTTAGATTTAAAATATAAGTTGTTAGAAATGATAAAAGAGGTTTATAATGTTTATGATGCTCCAGCAATTATTTTAAGCAATAGGGTTTTTCCCTTTTCCAATTCTACTTTTCTTATAAGTTCTTTTCAGCTTAATAAAACCTAAGAAAAAAGATAGAGAAAATATTATTAAATAGGTAATAGCAGAGTAGAGATTAGATTCCATAATAACATTTTTGCTTCTAGTTATTATAGAGAATGGATTTAAAAAATTCAAGAAAAATACCACAACAAAATACTTCAAACCTTCTTTAAAATAAATTGTATCGTTTATTGAGTAAAACAGCTGAAATAGAAAATAAAACTTTAAAAATCCCCAAAATGTTATTTTCATTTTCATATTTATGTTTTTTGCTTTCATAATTTAATTGTGGTTGAAGAGGATAAAAAATTGGAGGATAGATATTTTTATGAAGCTTTAAGAAAAAACCAAAGAGATTTGGTAATGAAAGAGCTTCTAAAAGAGAAAAAAGAAGTTGAAAGAAGAGTTTTAGAAGAAGAAAAAAAGAA
>JANXEB010000067.1 GCA_025058985.1 Candidatus Aenigmatarchaeota archaeon | reverse complement strand
TACCAGTCTCAAGAATATAATCAAACCAATCACTTATCTGTTTACCAGATGCATCAAATATAGAATATTGATTATTTAATCTATTTATAAAATACTCTCTCATGGCAACCCCCATTTTATCTTATGTTTAGTAAAAAAAATAACTTTTTATTCTTATAAAAACAAATTGTATTACTTGTTTTAAGAATTAGTTTCTCTTTTTCCAGAAAAATCTGAAGGAAGAAAATAATGAGTCTTCTTTTTTACCTATAAACTCTAAAAATCTATCTTTATAGACAACTAAAGGCGTTCCTGAGGATTTTATAATGCTGGGTGGAAGTTTATTTTTCATTGCTTCAGCATATTTTTCATCTTTGTAGATGTCTTGCAAATTTATAATAAGACAGTCTTCGCCTGTTTCCTTGTCTTTCTTTTTAATAAATTCTTTGTTTTTTGCCAAATAAAGTGCATACCACTCTTGACTACCTATTTTGTAATAATCGCCACAAGGTTTTTCGCTTAAAAAATCAGGAACTGTATAACCAAACATTTCAAACATTTCTGCAAAAATCTTTCTTGAAAGGTAAAGTGGGTCTTCTATTTTATAGAATTCGTCGTTTTTTGTCATGGTCATTTTTTGTAAAAAATTGCTTAAGAAATATCTGAATAAAGTATCATCAACGTTTCCAACTTTTTTCTCAAAATATGTTTCTGCTTGTTCTTTCGAATATTTGTCTTCCGGGAAAGGACTGTTAAAATGCAAATAATAAATTCTTCTTATAATTTGGCTTTCAGCAGTAAAACCTACATTAGATGTTCCTATTAAACAAGGATGAGGCTCAACGCATGTATTTGTTATAGATTTAATCAATTTCTCACCTTCACCACGGAAAAAGTTGTTATGTATTTCATCTATAAGAATTGGAAAAACATTATTCGAACCTGCATAGAAAAAATCATATATTATTCTTTGCGATTTTGTGTAAATGTCTTTGTAATTAAATATTGCATAGTTATTACCCAATAGTCGGTTAATAAATAAAAGAAGTTTTGTTTTACCAGTATTCGCATTTCCGCCTAAGATGAGAATAATAGGAATTTCAGCAATTTTTTCTTCACTTTTGTTTTTCTTTACATTTTGTCTAATGTAAAAGAAAAAAGGTGAAGTAAATGCGTATAGTATGGCTTCAAAAACTCTTTTACAGACTTCCTTGTCTTGCCCAATAGTGAATTCTTTATAAGAATTTACAAAATTTATTAATCTATCTAAAGCATCTTTTACTTTTTCTTGAGAATCGTCACAAGAGTATACTATTGCCAGATTGTCTTGTTCTTCTTTTTTAATATAAAAACGCCAATCGGTGAAGTTAAAGTAAAGATAATTTCTTTTGTTAATGAAATTTTGAGAATTTTTGTGTGTCATGCTGATAATTTCTCTTAATTTGTCTTTTATTTTTATGACTTTTTCTTTTGTTTCAAATTCAAAGCTGTTTTTATTTCTTCTAATTATATTCTGCGCTATTTTTTCTATCTTCTCTATTTCTATTGCTTTTTGAGAAATTTTTTCTTTTTCTTCTGTTATATTCATAATTAAACTATCTACATCTACGTTAAGAGTTCTTTCGTTGTTTATCTTATCTATAATGCTTTCTATTTTGTCGTCAACTGTAAAGACTTTATCATTATTTGATAACAAGATAACATTATTAGCATTGACAGCTAATTTATTTATTTTCTGTTTTATTTTGTTGTTAATAAAATTAACTGAATTTTCATATATTTCATCAAATCTTTTTAGATAAAAATGACAAAATTTGTCGTTATATGAACTGTCATAAACAATTAATTCTTCGTATTGTTTGTGATTGCTAAAAGCAGATTTTGTTAAATTAGCAGAACCAACCATTACTCTATGAATGTTGTCACCAGATAAGATATAAATTTTTGAATGAATTTTTTCGCCAGATTTCATGTATCGTAATTCTACTTGCCCGTTTGAAATTAACCTTAAAATATGTTCATCAGCGTTAATTATTTTGATTAACTCTTCTTCGACAGCAGTGTTTATAGTATAAAACTCTTGTGCGGTTTCTTCTTCGCCTAAAATTGCCACTATTTTTTTAAAGTTCTTGACTATTTTAAAGAAAAAATCGATGGAGGAGACATAAGATACTATCTTAATTTCGTTAAAATTGTTGTAGTCAAAAAGTTCTTCAACATGACCATTAAAAATATCGTCATTATAAGTGATATTTAAATACTTAACAGGTTTAGGTGCAAATAAACTCATGTTATTTTCCTTTTTTAATTTTTTACATTTATAATAACAATCACATTATGAAAAACATACCAAAAACCGTTTGTTTTATTTGTAATACAAACAAATAAAATGAAAAGAAAGTTTTATTAAAATAAAAAAACTTATAACTTTAAAAGACAAACAATCGCATGAAACACAATGAGTATTTTTTAAAAGAAGCAGAAGGTAAACAGGCAATATTTAGGTTGGCAGACAACCAAAGGGTATCTGATTGGTTTGACTATATTTATTGCGAACATCTTTTAAATGGGAAATCTGAGTTTTATATCGCTTCTGTGGTTATTAAAGGCAAAACCCAGTTTGACACAAAGCGCAAATATGCTATATTTCACATCTCTGGCAAACAAATTTCAAATTGGTGTAATGACATAAGTTTTAAGTCGGGATTAATAACTGGCAGTTCGAATTATTTTATTGCAGAAGAAGGATTTTTTAAAGCAATTTTTGACTCTACAGGAAAGCGAATAAGTGATTGGCACTCGATTATTTCAACAGAAGGATTAGTTTCAGGTCAGTCAGACTATTATATAGCAGATGTTAAGAATTCGTTTGCCATATTTCATGTCTCTGGAAAACAAATTTCTAAGCCATATAGTTATATTGTTCCTCATGGTTTTGTAAAAGGTCAGTCGGATTATTATATTGCTAAGTTAAGAAAGAATCATTACGCAATCTTTCACTATTCAGGCGAAAGAATAACAAAATATTTTAAATACATTTATTCAGAAGGCTTAGTAGAAGGTGAATCAGAATA
>JANXEB010000057.1 GCA_025058985.1 Candidatus Aenigmatarchaeota archaeon | reverse complement strand
TTTTTTCAACATCTACAAAACCTAAATATAGACCCAAATTAGGAGCCGTTATATTACCATCTATAACACAAACTCTTTTTGCAAAGTATTTTACTAGAGTTACTCCAAGATTAACTGTTATAGTTGTTTTTCCAACTCCTCCTTTGCCACTTATTATTCCTATTACGTTTCCCATTATTTTTTCTTTTTTTCAAAAAGCTTTTTAACAACTTTTTTGAACTCTTCTTTACTTTTAGCCTTTATCTCTTTAACAGGTTTTGGAAATATTTCTACTTTTCTTTTCTTTAATTTAACCTCTCTAGCTTTTTTCTTACTTTTGACTATCACCTCCATTGGTCCTTTAAAACTAAATGGAGCTAATTCTACATACCCCTCCTCTTCCACAGGAATTTCTTCAACTAACTTTTCCTTCTTAGTCTCTTTCTCCTCAACTTTTGCTTCTGTAGCTGGCACAAACTCTATTCCTCCTCCCTCTAAGAATTTTTCAACTCTCTTCCATTCCTCTATTAACTTATCCTCAATTTCCTTTATTCTTTTTTCCGTATTTGCTTTAGATTTCTCATAATCTCCTATACTAATTTTTCCTTCTTTCAATTGATTCTTCAAAGATTCCAATAATATAATCAAATCATCTCTTTCGTCTCTTAACCTTTTTATAGTTTCTGGAATTTTTGCATCTATTAAAGGTAAGCTTTTTTCAAATTCTTTTATTTGTGTATCTAAGATAGCAATACTACTTCTTACTGCATCCAAATCTTTATTTGTTGCTAAATTTTCAATCTTAGCATTTATTTCAGATATATTTTTCAAAACTTCTTTCAAACTATCTTCAACACTTTCTTGTCTTGTTTTGTAAATAGTAAAATCTTGTAAATTTCTAGTCATTTCGATAAAAGTTTTTTCAACTTTTGTAGCAACTCTCTCTATATAAGAAATAGCATCTTTTATTTCTCTAGCTTTTTCATCTATCTTTTTAGAAACTTCAATAATATTTTCTAAGCTACCAGCAGTTCTAAGAAACTCAAAAACTTTATTGACTCTTTCATTCAAATCTTCAATTTTCTTTTCAGTTTTTTCAATGAATACATTGAATTTTTCTATATTTTTTTCCAATTCAATAAATCTCTTAGCTATCTTATCAGGAGTAATTTCTTCAACTTGAGCAGCTAGCTTATTAAAATTAATTTCCAATTCTTTTAAAGCACCATCTGTTTGAAAAATTAAAGATCTTAATTCTCCAATACTTTCGTTTATAGCTCTAATTTGTTCCATCATTACTTTTTTCTCTTCTCTAAATGCATCTAAAGTAGCTCTAAATTTCTCTATTTCCATTATAACTTCAGTTCCAATTTTTTCACTTTCTATTTTTAATTCTTTTTTTTCTTCTGGCTTAACTTCTTCCAAAATTTCTTTTGGAGGATTTAAAGGATCGAAATATACAGGCCCCTCTGTTTTAGTTTCTTCATAAGGACCTTCTTTTTTCTCTTCTTTTTTACCCAAAAGTTTATCTAAAAAACTTTTTTTCTCCTCTTTCTCTTCTTTTATACCAAGTTTTTTATTTATTTCTTTTAATTTTTTTTCATATTTTTCTTTCATTTCTTTATAAGTTTCTTCACTTATAGAAGCTCTTCTATATTCTTCTTCTATTTGAGAAAGAAGTGTTTGAACTTCCTCTTTTTCTTTTTCTAACTCTTCTTTACTTTTTTTTACCACAAATATAATTATGATAGAGGATTACATATTTGATTCTCAATTTGTTGTACATGCTGGTGGAATTGGTGAAAGATGGAAAGGTGTTTCTTTAAAAACACCAAAACCATTAACCAAAGTTGGAAAAGTCAAAAAACCTATAATAGAATATGCAATTCTACCTTTTATAAATTTTGGTGTAAAAAAATTCTACATAACTTTATACTATAAAATAAATATTTTTAAAAAATATCTTGAAAAAATTTTTTCTAAGTATAAAATAGAAATAGAGTTTTTGGAAGAAAAAAATAAAAGACTTGGAAGATTGGGAATAGTAAAAAAAAGTTTAGAAGAAGGTAAGCTTGATATCAATAAAAATATTATTTCTATGAATGCTTCAGATATTTTAATATTTGATATAAAAAAAGCTTTTGATTTTCATTTTAGTAATTTAAATATTCCAATAACAATTGTTGCTTCGAAAAATTTCAAAACTAGTTTTGGAATTTTAGAAGTTGATGAAAAAAATAAAGTTATAGGATTTGAAGAAAAACCTTTTCTAAATTTTTTCACAAATACAGCATTTTACATAATAGATAAAAGTTTTAACAAAAAAATTTTAGAAATGAAAATAAATTATCCAAAAAATTTTGAAGAAATAAAAGAATTTTGGGAAAATTCAAAAGTTATTGCATTAGTAGAACATGGTAAAACATGGTTTCCTTTTAAAGATTTAAAAGATTACAGAGAATTTGGAAATTTAGATTTTCTCTTTCTCCAATCTTTTCTCAAGTGATTCTATATAAGTATTTGCCATAACAAAAGCTCCTGTTTTTAGTTTATCTTTAGCTATGTTTAATTCTATTTCTAAATCATAAGTATCTTTTCCTTTTTCTTTCAAGCTTTTAATAACATTTTCAATTTCTTCTAACTTCTTATGTATTTTAACATATTCGTTTATTTCAGCATCAGTTAAACCTAATGGAGAATGTAACAATGGTCTAAACTCTATGAACCAAGGTTTACCATGATTGTACTCTGGATTCTGGAACAATCCTGTTCCAATAGTTAGCTTAACTACTTTATTAGCATAATCTTGACCATATTTTGTTTTCACTCTATTTATATCTCCTTCAAATCTAGTTCTTAATTGAATTTCGCTAGCTATGTTTGCTCTAACAGCTGCTTTGAAATCTAATAGTACTTGGCTTATTAAGAATATACCAATTCCCCACTTTCTAAACTCTCTACATCCTCTCTCAATAGCAACATATCCTCCTTTACCTCCATACTTTGGTAATAATCTATGTACCTCGTCAAATACTAATAATAATTTAACTTCTTTCGTTTCTGCTGGTCTCATATCAAAAACTGCTTGTATCATTCTTCTAGTAAACATATCCATTTGCTCTGGTTTTAACCTATTTGTTACAAAAACTGTTATTTCTCCAGGAATCATCCATTTCTTCAAATCTATCTGCATTTCAGGATCTTCAACAACTATTATATTAGTTTTGAAGCTTCTCGCATCAGTTGGTTTTAATCCAAACTTTGGATATAAATCTAACATAACTTTCAATCTATTTGGCTTTATAAATCCTGTCCATTGAGCAGTTGGATCAACAACAATAACAGGAATCTTTCTTTTTAATAATTCTTCTGCGACAACCATCGCTGAAACAGTTTTACCAGAACCTGTTCCACCTGCTGCAATCGTGTGCATTAATAATTGTTTCATATCTATGTAAGCTTTTACGTCACTCTCAGCTATTTTACCAACTTCAATACTATCTGGTCCTGGCTGTGGCAAAGCTTTGAAATCAATTGGAGCAATATATCTTTTCTTAGCTAGCTTAGCCATTCTATAAGCAGCATACCATCTAGAAAATGCAAAAAATATTGGAGTACCTATTAACAATATTAACCATGTTATCCAATTAGTCATAACACTTCTTAACATTACTAATGGAGCTGGTAGTGTTGATACTGTAAAGCTATCAGAAGCTATTGCATATTTAACTCCATACCAATAAGAAGCGTTAACTTCTATTAAATAATCATCTAATCGAGTATCTTCTGGTATTTGTATTTCTCTCCTATACGTTATTGTATTAACAACAGCAACAGTTTCACTAGTTTCAGCAATTATTCTATATGGAGGGTTCAATGTTCTAACTCTATAATAAGCAGTTATATCTTCTATTTTTGGAGTTTGACCCATGTTTATTAAAGTTACTTCAAAAATAAGATTTCTACCAGGTTCAACAACCTTAGTTAATGCTTTTACTTTTACATCTAATAATGGTTCTAGAACTGGTTTAAGTTTTACATTTATTGGTATTCTATGAGTTATATTAGCTCCAAATAAAACTATATCACCAGTATAAATACCTGGAGCTAAAGTTACTGGTGCAAATGCTTTTAATCTAGTTAAACCAGAAGATAGTGGAGCTATCCTAACAAATGGATTTAATACAGTAACTAAATTAGCTGCCGGTCCTTCAATTGTTACAGCTACATCCACATACATATCAAAATGATTTAAAATATCTACGGAAAGTATTTTCTCTTCTTGTGGATATATCTCTATATCTATAAACTCTCCTCTAAACTCAATAGGAGCTCTTGTTATTGGTGTTATATTTCCTGTTATGTTAATAGTTATGTTTGGTAATGTTATATTTGGTCCTATACCTATTCCAATTCCTGGAACTCCTGGAATTCCTGGAGGAGCTGGTGGTGTTGGCGGTGCTGGTGGAGAAGGTGGCGGTGTAATACAATCGAATGGACAAATAGAATTACTTTCTCCAAACTCAGATTCACAAACACCATCACCACAAATAAACTCTGCCAAAATATAAACTCCTCTTATATCATTTAGTTTAGCTTCTATTGTTCTAGTAGATAAATTAACTGAACCATCTATGTTACCTCTATCTATATTAGCAACCCTAGTCCATAGCATATTTATAGAAGAACTTATTTTTGGAGTCCAATTTCCTAGATATTTATAAATTCCTAGATTTCTTGGATCATATATAGGTATTCCACAACCCATGTTTTCACAATCTGCAAAACTAAATATTAAAGAATAATTAGTTGCATTTAGAATAGTATCAATATAAATTCCTTTTAGCTGAGTAAGTGTTGTTCTAGTTTTAGGAACATTTCCAACTATTATTGGATTAAATAAGTTCGTAACTAAGGAAATATTTTTAATTTTTATTATGTTATTAAAACTACCATTTCTTATTTCAAGCAACATATCATATCTTCTAGCATCTATTGTTTCATTATAGAAATCGAAAACAGAAAAGTTGAAAATTATTAAATCTGTTAATGGATCTCTAAAAATGTAATATGCATTAATTGGAATTTCTCCAATACTTTCATAATCTCTCATATATCCAGAAAATCTTATAACTGGATATATTTCAACTACTCTTAAAGCAAAATTACAATTACCAGTTTTATCACAAGCCTCTACTCTAACACTATAACTACCTAATAAAGAGGTATTTGAAAATGTAGAATTGAAAATATAAACATCGAAAATTCTTGAAACAAAACTAAAAGCTAATTCTTCTGTAGAGTTATCTGGCTTTGTTATTACTACTCTAATTGTACTAAAGTTTAATCCACCTGCTTCTGTTATATTGAAGAAAATAAACAATGTTTCGTTTATTGGTAATCTTGGTGGTAATAATATGTTTATTAATGGAGCAACATTATCTCTATAAATTATTGCTTCTCTTTCTATAGATCTTCTAGATAATGTTAAGTTTGGATGAGAAAAGTTTGCAATAATTTCTAAATCATATACTCTATTCAAACTAATATTTGGAGCTAGGAAAAATAGCCTATTTAATAAACCTTCTCTAGAATGAGTAACATTATTTATCTCTATAGAAAATGTGAAGTTAGATAAAATTATAGTAAAGCTAAGATTGTCTGTAATAGATGTACCATTTCTAGTAACATTAACTAAAGCTGAAATATTTTGAGTTGGTAAAACATTTTTCAAAGGACTTTTCTCAGTTGGATTTACTATTTTAACAGAATATTGCAAAACGTGGAGTAAAATAGTTGTGTTTATTTCAGCTATGGTTGCATTTTGAATAAGAGATTCGTTAACTCTAATAACTAATATCCCAATTAAGTCTTCATCTTTTTCAAAATATGGTAACTTATAAAATATTGGAACCTCTATTGAAGATGCAAAAGGCAATATAATACTTTTATTTAATAAATACAAATACTGAGATGCATTTCCTAATAATAACAAATCTAGTGGTACATCTCCATTACCAGTGTTAATTAACTTTATTTTTGCTAAAACTCCAGTTGTTCCATCCGTTGTATAGTTCTCTATAAATAATGGATACTGTTCCCAAGAAATGTTTAAAGGAATTCTTACTTTAACTATAAAAGTAGAGTTCTTTTGATTATAATATATTGCAAAAGTTCCATTGTAAATTCCTGTTAAGAAATTACTTGGTACTGAAATATTTATAGAAACATTTACTACCTCTCCAACTTTTAACAAAGATATATTTACTGGATCTATAATAGTTGTAAAGTTATTACAAACAATTCCTTCAACACAAACTATTGAAATATTTGTTACATTAACATTTCCTATTGATAAAATTGTTTGATTAAAAACATCATAACTACCAGCTAGTATAGTTCTTTCAACAATAGCATCTTTTGCAATAACCAATGGATTTTCTAAAACAATTATAGTAACATTTTTAGAAGTTGAGTTTGTTGTTAAATCTAAATTAATCCATGTAACTGTTAAATTAATTGTATAGTTACCTGGTAATGTATATGGATAAATTATTAAATTAGTTGAATTTAATTTTGATGAATTCTTCAATATAGTACCATAAGTTAATAAACTTCTTTCAAATGTTATGTTAGTTGAATATGAAAACATACTTAAAGAAACATTCAAAGCTCTTGAATAACCTATGTTGTTTAAAGTAATATTAAATAATATAGTTTGATTATTAACTATAGTTACATTATCTGCAATTAAATCGTTAACAACAATTTCAACAAATGTTGATTTCCAACCTATAGCTTCGTAAGATAAACAATTAACTAAACCTCTCGTATCATTTGCACAAATTAATAAAGAATGTTTTCCTGTTTGATTACTAGAAAAGTTTGTATAGTAGAAGTTATTATAACTTTTATTCATGAATATAATAATAGAAGTTCCATTTGGATAGGTTAGATTTAACCAAGCTTTATCTACAGCCAAATTATCTGTTATTATTGCAGAAACATTAACAATATCGAAATCAACTTCAAAATTAATTGGATTTATTGATACATTAGATATAGTCGGTGGTATATCGGAAACGTTTATAATTAACGGAACTACTCTCTGAGCTGGCATAGCAAAAGATAAATTCCTTATTATTATATCAACTACATAAATTCCTTCAATTGTATCTTTTGGTATACTATATTCAACAACTAAGCTTCTAACTGCTCTTTTCTCTAGTTCGAAAGAACTAGCCTCTCTACTTTCTTCTGGATAAACTTTTATGAAAGACGAAGCATTTCCACTTTTTAATATTTGAAAAGCTAAGTGAATATTACCAATATTTGTTATATTTATTCTAGATAAGTTTCCAGAAATTCCTGGTGGTATTAAAACTGTTCCAAGATTTTCTGGAACAATAACCCAGCTTCCATTTGTTAATAGAGTTAAATTCAACAAAGCTTCGTAATAACCAGCATTGCTAGTATTAGCTCTTATTTTAGTCCAATATATACCAGGTGGTTGACCAAATGGAACTCTAATAGAAATAGAAGAAGTTTGATTAGCTCCAGCTTGCATTACACCAAAATCGTTTGGTACTATATAAAGAATACATTCTGGGCAATCTGTAAATAAATTGCCACCTACTGTTATTAACTTTACATCTCTTATTTCATCATTTCCAAAAGATATTGTTGTTAATGTATCTATGAATGTAGTTTTATCGTGTTCTATGTTTTTAATTATAACATTTTTATCTAGCAAAACTAATGGATTTGAAGAAACAGATATTTCTAAGGATATATTTGTTGAATTAATAGTATATTCTGGATTTCTCCATGTGGCAATTACATATTTTCTAATCAATTGTGG
>JANXEB010000006.1 GCA_025058985.1 Candidatus Aenigmatarchaeota archaeon | reverse complement strand
CCTTTTCTTGCTTGGGGAACTTCTCTAGCTACCCACATCATATGAGGAGCTATTTTTCCGTGTAATCTAGGTAATCTAGCCATTTCTCTTCCCATCATTCCCCATCTCTTCGCACCAGTTCTACCAGGTCTATGTCCATGGTAATGAGCAGCTGTTCTTAAACCAGCCATAGGATCGGTACCATAAGGAACTCTTTTCTTACTTCTAATAGATAAAAAAGCTCTTCTAACTAAATCTTCTCTAAGCTCTTCATCAAAAATTTTTGGTTTCTCTACTTGTTCAACAACATTTCCATTTAAATCATAAACATTAAGCATATAAAGATTTTAATAAATCATAAATTTATAAAATACGTTCAAAAGAAAAGTTGATTTAGAAAGTTTTTAAAACTTTCTCCAAATAGTTCCGCTTTCCGTATCTTCTACTATTATTTTATATTTTTCTTTTAATAACTCTCTTATTTTATCAGCTTCTTCAAATTTTCCTTCTTTTCTTAACTTTTCTCTCTCTTTTATAAGTTCCAAAGCTTCCTTCTCTATTTCTTCTTTCAAAAATTCATCTAATTTTAGTCCAAGTATTTGATCAAACCATAAAATTAAATTTATAACATTTTCTGCATCAATTTTACTAATTTTTGTTATTTTTATACTTTTTAAAAACTTCCAGAAATGAGAAAGAGATGAAGAAATGTCTAAATCATTGTTTAAACTTTCAAATATTTTTGATTTTATTTCTTCTATATTTAAAGTTTTTTCACCTTCTCTTTCAACTTGTTTTATTTTTATTATAATATCTCTTAATTTTTCAACTGTTTTCTTCGCAGCATCTAAGCTTCTAAAACTAAAGTTTAATTTCTTTCTGTAATGCGTTTGTATTAACAAATATCTAATTTCTCTCCAAGAATAACCTTTATTTAATAAATCTTTTAAAGTATAAAAATTACAAAGACTTTTACTCATTTTTTTACCTTCAACAACTAAAAAATTTACATGAAACCAGTAGTTTACAAATTTTTTTCCAGTATAAGATTCGCTTTGAGCTATTTCATTTGTATGATGAATTGGTATATGATCTATTCCACCAGCATGTATATCAAAAGTTTCTCCCAAATATTTCATACTCATAGCGCTACATTCTATATGCCATCCAGGAAATCCTCTTAGGTTAACAAAATTTTCTTCTATTTTTATATTAGGATTATCTTTTACTTTTTCCAAATCAACTTTATCTTTTTCAATTATAAAATCCCATTCCATTTGTCTTTTAACATCTTTTGGAGAAAATTTCCAGAGAGCAAAATCTGTTATATTTCTTTTTTCTTTGCTAAAGGGGACTCTTGCACCAACTTTTAGATATCTATTAAGTCTTTTGAAATCCATTCCAGTTAATTTACCATATTCTTGAAATTTAGAAGTATCGAAATATATTCCATCACTAGTAAAATAAGTATATCCTTTTTCCATAAGCTTTTTAACTATTTCTATCATTTCTTTTATATGTTCAGTCGCTCTTGGCATTACACTAGGTTTTTTTATATTTAATTTTTCTATATCTTCCAAAAAAGCTTTTGTATAAAATTCTGCAATTTCCCAAGCTGTTTTTCTCTCTTTTCTAGCACTCATTTCAACTTTATCTTCTCCTTCATCTGCTTGACTTGTTAAATGACCAACATCTGTAATGTTCATAACATGAATAACTTTATAACCATTTAGCTCCAAAACTCTTCTTAATAAATCTTCAGCAACATAAGCTCTTAAATTTCCTATATGAGCAAAATCATAAACAGTAGGGCCACATGCATAAAATTTAACTATATTATTTTCTATTGGTTTAAATTCTTCTATTTTTTTTGTTAGAGTATTATAGATTTTGAACATAATTATTTTTAAAACCTCTTAATATATTTATGGTTTTAAGAGTTAAGAAGCTTGTTAATGAGGCTAAATTACCTGAAAGAAAAAGAGAAGAAGATGCTGGTTTAGATTTGTATTGTATAGAAGAAATGGAGATTAATCCATTTGAAATAAAACAAGTTTCTACTGGTATAGCAATAGAAATTCCATATGGTTATTTTGGTTTGATAAAAGATAGAAGTGGTTTATCTTTAAAAGGTTTGCATGTTTTAGCTGGTGTAATAGATAGTAATTATAGAGGAGAGGTGAAAGTTGTTTTAGTTAATCTTAGTAAAGAAAAAATAAAAATAGAAAAATTTTCTAGGATAGCACAACTAATAATAATTCCATATTTAAAGCTTGATGTAGTTGAAGTTAGTGAGTTAGAGGAAAGTGAAAGAGGTAAGGAAGGTTTTGGTAGCACTGGAATTTATTAAAATAAAAAAGTAATATATTTTTATGACAGATGTATGTCCAATAGGTTTCATACTTCTAGTAATACTCTGTCTAAATGCCTTGTCATTTTATCTATTGCTAAAAATACTAAATATAGTAAAAAAATGTAAATGTGGTCAGCAAAGTAGAGAAAGGAGAAAGTAATGGAAAGAATAGAAGAGGTTTTGACCAACTTTACTCTTTGTAATTTTTGTTTAGGAAGACTGTATTCAGATTTTTTAACTGGTTTATCTAATGAAGAGAGAGGAAAAGCCTTAAAATTATATTTAGCTTTGAAATATGATAAAGAAGGTAAAATAAAAGTTAAAGAAAGTAATTTTTTTGGTATAAACTTTAGAAAAATTAAAGTTGAGATTAAAAAAGAAAAATGTTATATCTGTAACAATTTTTTTGAAAATGAAATAAAAGAT
>JANXEB010000085.1 GCA_025058985.1 Candidatus Aenigmatarchaeota archaeon | reverse complement strand
ATAGAAGAAATAGAAAAAGTATGGAAAGATTATAAATTAAAATGCCTTGATTTAGATAAAAAAATTATAGAAAATACACATTCTTTAAGATTCATAAAAATTAAACCTAGAAATAAAGTGTTTAGAATTAAAACAATGGGTGGTAATGAAATCATAGTTACTGAAGATCATCCTATATTAACTCCTGAAGGTATGATTTTAGCAAAAGATCTTGAAGAAAATGATATAGTTGCCGTATATCCTTTTAGCGGTGTAGAGTATTCTGAACCAACTGATGAAACAATCTTAGATGAAGAAAAAATTAAATCACTTAATATAAAAGTTAGTAAAAAAGTAATAACAGAATTAAAGAAAAGAAATCTGTTGCCACTAAGGATGAATTCTCAATTAATGCCTTATATTATAAGAGTAATGGCTTATAATATTGGTAGTGGTGATCTGGTTTTTGCCGATAAAAAAAATCTAGCTTCTTTCTATGGTAGAAAAGATGATCTAGAACTAATAAGAAAAGATATAGAAAAAATTGGCTACAAACCTTCCAAAATTTTTAGAACTAAAAAATCTACCTTTAGAGAATATAGCTTTCATGTGAATTCAAAATCTTTTGTTATATTACTACATGCTCTTGGCATACCCCTAGGTGAAAAAACGTCGCAAAGTTATCTTATTCCAGGTTGGATTTTTAAATCACCAAAATGGTATAAAAGACTGTTTTTGGCTTCTCTATTCAGTACAGAAATATTTATTCCAGCTATAATTAGTGGAAATACGCCTTATATATACATGAATAAAGTTTCTTATCTTTCAGAAAATTGTAAAGAATTTTTGAAACAAATTGCAGATCTGTTAAAAGAGTTTGATATAAAGACTTCCGGAATAAGCGAAGATGAGGAATATTTAAATGATATAAAAATATTCAAATTGAATATAAATCAAGATGCTGAAAATATTATAAAACTTTATTCTCTAATAGGTTTTGAGTATAATAGGAAGAAAAGTTTTTTAGCAAATGTTTTAGTACATTATTTAAGATTTAAAGAAAGAATATTAGCTATAGAACTCTGTAACAACAGAACTTCTACTTCACAAATAATTAGTTTGCTTGAACCTAGATTTGTTAATCAACAATTCTTACAAAGATCTAGAGAAACTTCTTCTACAATACCATTCAACTTTCCAACATTCCGGGAATTTCTAGAAATAGTTACAAATGGCTTGGGAGAAAGTGGTGTTGTGTGGGATAAGATAATAGTTAAAGAGGAGATAAACTTTAATGATTTTGTTTATGATTTTACTGTAGAGCATGTTTCACACAATTTCATTGCTAATAATATTATTACACATAACTGTGGAATGCGATTAATAAGAACTAACTTAACATTAGAGGAAATAAAACCAAAAATTAAAGAACTAGTAGATTTACTTTTTAAAATGGTTCCTGCAGGAGTTGGTGCAACATCTTATCAAGAACCGAAAGAGATAGCAAAAATTCCAGAAGGTACTTTTAGAGAAATTGTGGAAACTGGAGCTAAATGGTGTTTAGATAGAGGTTATGCTTGGGGGGAAGATATTGAAAGAACAGAAGAATATGGAAGTATAAAGATTGCAGATTTTTCAAAAGTTAGCAGAGCTGCTTATGAGAGAGGAAAAAGTCAAATAGGTACTCTTGGTTCTGGTAACCATTATTTAGAAATTCAAGTTATAGATAAAATTTTTAATAAAGAAATAGCAAATGCGTGGAACCTAGGAATATTTCCAAACCAAATTTGTGTTGCAGTACATTGTGGTTCTAGAGGATTCGGTCATCAAATTTGTTCAGATTATTTAGCAACTTTTGTTAGAGTTATGGAGAAATATAAAATAAGTGTTCCCGATAAGCAATTAGCTTATGCTCCTTTTAATTCTGAAGAAGGGCAAAATTATTTAAAAGCAATGGGCTGCGCTATAAATTTTGCTTTTGTAAATAGGCAACTAATAGTTTATCAAATAAGAAAAGCTTTTGAAAAAGTTTTTAATAAGAGTGCTGAAGAATTGGGACTAGAAATAGTTTATGATGTCGGTCATAATACTGCAAAAATAGAAGAACATAGTGTAAATGGAAAAAAAGAAAAAGTTATAATACATAGAAAAGGAGCTACAAGATGCTTTGGACCAGATAATCCAGAATTAGCTTCTATTTTTAGAAAATATGGACAACCTGTTATTATTGGTGGAAGTATGGAAACAGGTTCATTTTTATGTGTTGGGACAAAAAAAGCTGAAGAAGAGACTTTCGGAACAACTTTACATGGAAGTGGAAGAACTATGAGTAGAACTAAAGCAAAAAAAGCAATTAGAGGAGAAGTAATACAGAAAAAAATGATGGAAAAAGGTATTTATGTAAAAGCTACAACAATGTCTGGTCTAGCTGAAGAAGTAGGATTTGCTTATAAAGATATTGATGAAGTTGTTGATTCTATGCATCTAGCTGGAATAAGTTTAAAAGTATTGAGATTAAGACCAATAGCTAATATAAAAGGCTAAATGTATGAATTTCTAGAAGATGTTTCCATAGCTGAAGTTGCATTTAGAGTTGTTGCTAAATCAATTGAAGAGTTATTTAAAGATTCGGCACTAGCTCTTACAAATGTTCAAATAAGAAATTTGGAGAGTATTGAAAACAGAGAAAAGAGAGAAATAGAAATTAAAGAAGAAAATATAGAATTCTTATTATTTAGTTTTCTGCAACAGCTAGTTATTTTAAAAGATAGCGAAAGACTTTTATTTAATAAGTTTGAGATAAATATAGAAAAAAATGATAAATGGAAATTAAAGGCTGTTGCCTTTGGAGAAGAAATAAATCCAAATAAACATGATTTATTGGCAGATGTTAAAGGGATTAGCCTACATAAATTTGAAGTTAAAAAAGTTGAAAATAGTTGGATTGCTACTATTGTTGTAGATATATGAACGTAAAAAAATTGATAGATATATTAGAAAAAAGGGGGTTTTTTTATCAAACAGCTGAAATATATGGAGGTATTTCTGGGTTTTTCGATTTAGGTCCACTGGGTGTTTTACTAAAAAATAATATAATTAAAATTTTTAAAGAAGTTTTTGTTGATGAATTTCCTTATAAAATTTATGAAATAGAAGCTTCTCTTTTTGCTCCATCAAATGTTTTAAAAGCTAGTGGTCATTTGGAAAGATTTTATGATCCTATAATAGAATGTGAAAAATGTAAGTCTATATTTAGAGCAGATCATTTAATCGAAGAGGAACTTAATATGAATGTAGAAGGAATTTCTCTAGAAAAAATGGATGAGATTATCAAAAAAAATAATCTAAAATGTAAATGTGGTGGAAATTTTTCCCAAACTAAAGAATTCAAGCTTTTATTCAAGAGCTTTGTTGGTGCTAAGAATGATGAAATTTATTTAAGGCCAGAAACAGCTCAACATATTTTTGTAAACTTTCTAAATGTTTATAACTCAATGAGAGCAAAACTACCTTTTGGTATACTTCAAATAGGAAAAAGCTTTAGAAATGAAATTTCTCCAAGACAATTTCTTATTAGATTAAGAGAATTTTCACAAGCAGAAATAGAATTCTTTTTTAACCCTAATTACGAATTTTCAGAAATAGATTTCGTTTTAAAAGAAAAAATACCTATTTATAAAAGAGAAGAACAGAGAAAAAACTCTAATATAGTAGAAAAAATTAGTATTGAAGAATTAATTGAAGAAAAAATAATTCCTAACAAGTTGTTTGGTTTATTTTTATTAAAAGAAATTGAATTTTACAGAATAATTGGTATTGAAGAAGATAAAATAAGATTTAGACATTTGTTAGAAGAGGAAACACCTTTTTATAGCAAATCTAATGTAGATTTGGAAATAAAATTTGATTTTGGTTGGAAAGAAGTAGTTGGCAATGCTTATAGAACTGATTATGATTTAAAACAACACTCAAAATATTCTAATAAAGAAATTTTTGTTGTTGAGAATGGGAAAAAATTTGTTCCACATGTAATAGAACCTTCCTTTGGAATAGAGAGAACTATCTATGCTGTCTTACAAAACTCTTTTATAGAAAATGGTAGAGGGTGGTCTTATTTTTTATTTAAGCCAAAAATAGCTCCAATAAAGGTTGCTATATTTCCATTAGTTAATAAAGATGGTTTGGCAGAAATAGCTGAAAAAATTTTTAAAGATTTAAAAAAAGAATTTGAATGTATTATTGAATTTAAAGATTCTATAGGAAAAAGATATGCTAGAGCTGATGAAATAGGAATACCTTTTTGTATAACATGTGATTATCAAACTCTAGAAGATAGTACTGTTACTATTAGAGATATAGCCACAGCGAAGCAAAAAAGACTAGCAATAAATGAATTGAAAGAAAGCTTAAAAAAGTTAATTTAACAAATATATCTACCTCTTTCTTTTAGTAAGTTTTCTGAAATATAAATAGTTTCATTATATCTCAAAGCTAAAGCCATTATATCACTCGGTCTAGCATCTACTATAACATATGTTTTATTATTCTGACTAACAACTAATAAGCCAATATAATTTCCTCCTACAGCTCCTACAATTTTTCCAAGAACAAATTTAACTCCTATAGAATCAAATATATCTTTCATTAAATCGTGTGTAGTGGGTCTTATTCTTTTTGTTTGATTTAGAGCTATTCTTATAGAATTTGCTTGAACTTCATCAATATAGCCAATTAGTTCATAACAATTTGTTCTTAATTTAACTTCTACATTATTTCCAACATCTGATAAAGTAAAATTAATAACTTTTTGAAATCCTTCAATAGATAAAGCTTCTTTTATTTTCTCATCTGTAACTTCTATTAAAGGAATTTGTTTTTCTCTTATTTTTTTCTCTTTTGCTAAATATTTGCTATAGATTAGAAAAGTTGAAAATATAAGCCAGAAAATTGCGAGTATTATGAATACAATCAGAAGCTTATCGTTTTTCTTTCTTTTTTTCATAATTATTTTGTTTTTCAACTATAAATAAATTATCTTTTTTACCAACAACAATGACTTTTTCACCTTTTTTTATTTTTCTCTTTCCTATCGCTCTCCACATTTCTCCTTCTATTTTTATATAACCTTCTTTTTTATTACCTATATTATCTAAAGCTACTCCAGTCTTACCAATAATTTCATGAAAAGGTTTCTTTTTTCTAACCTTAATTATTGACAAAACTAATAAAACAAAAATTATTGAAGATATAACTGAAAAAGAAGCTAACGTTATAAAATTTTCAAAACTATAAAAGACAAAAGGAGAAAGTAAAACAATTCCTATAACTATTAGAATTATACCAATTATACCAAAAGCACCAAGAGATATTACAAAAAATAACTCATACACTACCATAATAGCTCCAATAACAATCAAAATTATTGACAATAAATTCACCTCAAACCCTATACCTATTAAACCTAAAATTATTAGAATAGAACCAACTATTTCAGAAAAATATCCCGGATTAGAAAAACCAAAAATCAAAGCATAGATCCCTATTATTAAAAGCATAGAATAAACTATTGGAGAAGATAAAATGTTTAAAAATTCGAACTTGAAATGCTCAAACTTTTCTATTCTATAAGTTTTTGTAGTGATTATTTTACTTCCAATAACTTTTCCGTCTATTTTTTCCAAAAGTTCTTCTATGCTATTAGCAATTAGATCTATAACTTTTAGCTCTAATGCCTTTTCAGCATTTAAATTCAAATTTTCGATAACAAAATATTTAACGAGAGAATAATTTCTGTTATACATTCTCATTCTTTCCTCCAAAAGAGAAACTATTGAGTTAATTATTTTAGATTCATTTATACCTCTTATTCCTTCTTCAGTTATAATTATTGGTTGCGCGGAACCTATTAGAGAGTTGTTCGACATAACGGCTAAATGTGAAGATAAAAGAATAAAAGTTCCTGCAGACCAAGCTACAGCTCCTTTTGGATAAACAAAACTTATTATCGGTATTTTGCTCCTATCTATAGTTTTTATTATTTCTAAGGTCGCTTCTAAGTTTCCGCCCGGAGTATCTATTGTTAAAATTAAAGCATCAAAATTTTCTTTTTCAGCTTTCTCTAAAGCACTTTTTATGTATAGAGTTGTAGAAAAACTTATTTCCTTATTTATTTCCGCAATTAAAAACTGTGAAGAAAAAGAAATTTGAAGAAAAAATAAAAAAAGTAAAAGTTTTTTCATTCTTTTTTCTTTTGTAAGAATTTAGTTAAACCGGCCACTAATCCTAATTCGCCGCTTGCAATTATTAAATTTTTTTCTCTAGCTATTTCTGAAAGAGTTTGTAGCTCTCTTAATCTTAAAGCAGTGGGAACTTTTTCATAAAGTTTAGCTGCTTCTATCATTTTTTTAGAAGCTTGATACTCTCCTTCTGCCATTATTATTCTTGATCTTCTTTCTCTTTCTGCTTCAGCTTGCTTAGCCATAGCTCTTAGCATTTCTTCTGGTAAAATAACATCCTTTATTGTTACGGCAGTGACTTTTATTCCCCAAGCATCTGTAGCTTCATCTATTATTTTTTGGAGCTTTTTATTTAGTTCCTCTCTATTTTGTAAAAGGTAGTCTAATTCAACTTGACCTAAAACATCTCTTAGAGTTGTTTGTGCTATATAGCTGGTTGCAGTAGAATAATCCTCAACATTTATTATTGCTTTTGAAGGATCAGCAACTTTATAATAAACTATAGCATCAACATCTATAGTAACATTATCTTTCGTTACAACTCTTTGCTTAGGAACATCAGCTACTATTACTCTCAAATCTACTTTAACCATAGAATCTATTATCGGTATTATAAAAAAAATTCCTGGACCTTTAATGCATAAAAACCTTCCCAATCTAAATATTACTCCTCTTTCGTATTCTCTAGTTATTTTTATTGCAGATGCCAGAATTGGTATTGCTACAAATATTATTGTAGCTATTATTGGTATTAACACCATAATATAGTTTGTCCAAAAAATAATTTAAAATAACTATGCACTGTGAAGTAAAATATTCTACACTACCTAGAGATATAAAATCTTTTGCATATTTTTTTAAAAAGCTTTTCTTTTCCTTAGGAATTCCTTCATGATCGCCTAAAACAAACAATAAGTTTTTATTTTCAAATTTAACTTCTTCTAAACTTTTTCCTTTTCTATCTAAAACATAAATCAAAAAATCTTTTTTCAAATCCAAAATAACGTCCTCAAAACTTTTTTTCTCTACGAATATGCCTGGTAAAGCTTCTACTTTTTTTCCTTTCTTGTACTTCCAAAGAACTATTTTTATTAATTCTCCAACATCTTTCTTAGAAAAAGGTGTTTTTTCATTTGGAACAATCTCTATGTGTTTTGGTGGATCTGGTGGACCATTAAGTATTATATCCATTTTTACATCACTCCTAAGCTTGTTTGAAAGAAAAAACGAATGTATTATAGAATGAACAACAATATCTAATCTACCAGCTTTCATCAAATCTTTGAAGTTTCCAGAAGTATAACCTCTGTTAGAAAAAACGAGAAAAGCCCTCATATTTCAACTTCTGTAGTCTTAAGGAAAATAGAAAATCCTATGCTTATGGAAGGAACTAATATGTAAATTACTAAAGCAGAAATTTCTGTTATAGTAAGCCCAGCTATTTTCGGACTAATTAAAGCCATAATAGATAACAGAGAAACTATCATTAATGGAGAAGATAAAACAACACCTATGTAAATTTCTGCAAGAGTACTTAATCTTTGAATATATCTTTGTCTTTTTCCTCTCCATTCTACCAAAGTTCTTTCAGCTATATATTCTAAATAAGATTTTAAATCTCCACCAGCTATTGTTGTATTGGCTATTCCGTTAAGTAGTTCTGACATTCTTCTAGATGGTGTTTTCGAAGCAATATCTCTTAAAGCAACTACAAAATTCATACCGAAGTTATCCATATTTAACACGACTCTTTCAAACTCTTTACCAGCCTCTCCGTATTCCTTAAAACGAGAAAGTATTTTGAACGCTAAATAAGGAGGTACGCCACTTCTAACGATAGAAGAGAGATGAATTATTACATAAGGTAAAACACTTTCTATGTTAGTATTTCTACTATATGCTTTATTTATTGGATAAAAAATACTTAACAAAAAAGATGATAATGCTACCATCAAAGGTAAAAATATTTGTAAGAATAAAAGAAGAAATTTTGATTTAACAAATATTGGTAAAAATAAGAGTGCAAACAAAAAAGATAAAAATGCAGAAACAAAAGTTATTAATAGTGTTAAAGAAATGTAATTAATCAAATTTGTTCTCATGTTTGCTTTATCCATATAGCTTCTCAAAAAATAAAAGTGGTTTTCAATCTTTTCGGCTAAGGGTAAAAATACTTTTATCATTGGTCAGCAAGGAATTTAAAAACATTCCATATACTCCTTATTCCTTTCTCTTTTCGAAGCAATTTCCTAGGTTTAATTTCAACTAAACCTTTATAGTAACTTTTTATAGCAGAGTAAAAAGAAACATAATCTAACTTACCTTCTTCTTTCCACATAGTTAAAATCTTTTTCCTTTTTTCAAACTCATTTTTTATAACTTCTTCGGAAGTTCCAATATTAATAGCTATCCTTCTTAATAAAACGGAATCTCCTACTTTTTCAAAAGTATCTGTAGAAGGATTCCATCTATAAACAACATTGGAGTTAACTTCTCCTGTTCTTGGATCTACTCCAACTATTTCTATAACTTCTTTTACTCTTCTTGCAGTAGCTCCTTTTTCTTTAGCATGTGACATAATGATAATTACTCCTAGGCTTTCTATTAGAGTTGAAGAAAGATTTATTGGTGGGGAAGTTAATCTTCTTATTAATGTTTCTAGAGATGTCGCGTGAAATGTACTCAAAGAAGAATGACCTGAAGCCATGGCCTGGAACATGACATAAGTTTCTTCTCCCCTAGTTTCACCAACTATTAAATAATCTGGATTCATTCTAAAGCTTTCTCTTAATAAATGGAACAAGGTAACTTCTCCGTATTTTTCTCCAGAAGCTCCTGGTAAACCAAAGCCAGCTCTAGCTAAGGAAGGCACCCAATGTTCATGTAAAAGATTTAGCTCTCTAGTATCTTCTATAGAAATAATCTTTGCCTCGGGTGGTATTAACATAGAAAGAGCATTTAAAAAAGATGTTTTCCCACTACCAGTTCCACCTATTATCATCATTGAGGTTTTGTATTGTATTAATAACCATAAATAAGCGAATATTTCCTCAGAACAAGTGTGGTTATTTACTAATTCTAAAGGTGAAAATGGAACTTCCCTAAATTTTCTTATAGTAAAGGACGCTCCTCTAGTTGTTACGTCTTCTGATAAAGATAATGCTATTCTACTTCCATCTGGTAAAGTTGCGTCCAATAAAGGTTCGGCATAACTAATATATTTACCAGCTTTTTGAGCCATTTTTATAACAAGATCTTTAAGATATTCTCCATTTCTAAAAACAATGTTAGTTTTTATAGAACCAAAAACCTTATGCATAATATAAACAGGAACATTTATGCCATCACAACTAATATCTTCTATAAGATGATCTTCCATTAAAGGTTGTATTTCATTTAAACCTAAGAAATCTCTGTAAAAATAATACATAAACTTTAGAAATACCTCTGGCTTCAATTTAATGTTTAAATCTTTAATTATTTTTTTAACAGTTATTTCAAGCTCTAAAACAGCATTCTTTGGATCTTCCACAACAAATATTTCCTCTAAATTTTTTCTGATTTTTTCAAATAAAGATTTTTCATCATCTTTTATTTCCGGTTCTATTAAATTATATACTAAAACTTTTTCTTTTTCATCATATTTTATATTAGCATAAGCAAATGGTTCTATTAAAGGATATGTTTCATTTGTTTTTCTTATATCTTCATGTTTTTTTATCTGATCTGTTCTTTTTGGTTTGGAAATGGAAAACGCTGGAAGCTCTTTAAATTCCTTAGCTTTAAAATACTCTTTTATTTTTCTATAAAGCAATCCTCTGAGCTTCATTTAGTTTAACAATTCTTTCACCAGCCATACCAAACTTAACGTAATCTGCACCACAACCAAAAGCAAAATGAGTAATAAAAGTATCATCAGTCTCATTAGATCTATGAGAAACAACTACTTTTAAATTTCTTTTCCTTGCTTCTTTTATAAATTCTATAGCTTCCGACACTAAACCAGATTGACTTGGTTTTACTATAACTGCATTGGTAACTGTTCTTTTAATTAGAATTTCCTTATTAGTTGAATATAGATCGTCTCCACAAATTATAACCTTTCCCCCAAATTTTTTTGTCAATTTTTTAAAATTTTCAAAATCATTTTCGTGAAAAGGATCTTCTACATATTTTAAATTATAATTTTTGATTAAGTTTGAAACAAATTCTAATTGTTCATCAAGCTTAATGATTAATCCATTGAAGTCATAAAAATTCTTTTTCAATGCACTAGAAGCTGCAAAATCTATACCAATTCTAATATTTAGTTTTTTCATTATATCTAATATTTCACCATAATCTAGGTAACAAAACCATGCTGACTCTAAATTTTTTTGATAGTCGAAAAGATAATCTTTCTTTTTTATCATTTTACCAACTTCTATGAATTTTTTTGCCAAATAAAAAATATCATCACTAATAGCTAGAAATTCTTGAAAATTACTACCACCGTGTTTTAATCCACCAACAAAATTAGCTAGAAATTTTGGTTTTTTAATTTTTTGTTTGGAAATAAGACTTATATATTCATAAAGCTCAACGTTTTCTTTTTTAGCAAAATATTTTGAAAATGTCATTGATATTGCTAAAGATAGATTATTTTTACCAATCTTTTTTTTAAGATATTCGTCTATTTCATAAACATCGGAAAATTTCAATCTTTTTAAATCATCTTTTATTTTCAAAAAAAGCTTTCTACATTTTTCAAAACTTAAAAATTCTGCTTCTTTTTTTGATCTAGATGTACCTACTGGTGCAGAAGAATAGATACTATTAATACAGAATTCCACCGTTTCCATAGATGAAGAAGTTAAAACTTTTCTTATATTAATCTCCATAATTGTTTTGGAGATATTGTATTTCTTAATTTCGAAATAGAAATTTCATCAAACATCTTTACACTACTTCTTTTTTTTATCCCGTAAATTAGTAAAGGAACTTCAGAAAAAATGTGTTTTCCGTTGAGAGAAGAAGTTGAATGATCTGTAGTTATTACTATTTTTAAATCTTTATCAATCAGTTTACCAATGTTTTTATCAAATACTTCTATGTAATGTTTTTTTAGTTCGAAATTTTTATCGTGCGAAGCTTCGTCAAATGCTTTTAAATGAGTAAATATGAATTTGAATTTATCTAAATTTTCTTCTATGTTTTTAAAAACATATTCAATAGTTTTTTCATGATCTATTTTATTAGAAGATATTATTTCTGGAACAGTTAAAATTTTAAAACCAGCTAGAATACAACAACCTTTCACTACACCATTTTCAACTATAGCTAGAGAATCTTTTTTGAATTTTTTCTTTAATCTTGGTAAGTAATTTTCACCATTTCTAAAAATAAAATAATTAGCTTTTTTTATTCCATTTCTTTCCCTTTCTTCATTAAATTTACTTTTATCTAATATTGAAAAAGATTTATCTACAAAGTCTTGTAGTATTTTTGCTGTTACAACGCTTGTAGTATCTAAAGGCAATATTCTTTTAATTTTCTCACCAACGTCAACATCATTATATGAAATATTTTTACTATGATTTCCTTTTAACAAAAAAGCTACTCTATGAGCGTAGCCTCTTTTAATTTGGTAAGAAAATTTTATATCAACATTTTCTTTAACTTCTTCAATTAAATTATCTAAGTTTAGCAAATTTCTTTCAGCTCTTCTATCTATTAAAATATCTTTCTCAACAGTTGAGAAATTTCCTCTCAAAGCTAAGTTTCCATTTTCAAATGGCATATCATTACCAATAACCTCCAAAGCACCTCTTCCAATAATTTCTTCATAACCAAAAATTCTTAAAAGAGCTAAATGAGAAACACTTTTTCCATAAGATTCGTCCCATTTTTCTATTATTCTAAACTTTCCTAAAAAAGACCTTTTGGAAATATAGTTAATGTTTTCCTTATTAGCTTCTCTCAAAGGAGTCTTGTTATTAACAATTTCATCAGATAAACCATCTAATAAAAAGAAAACTGTTGGTCTTTTAGCCATAATAAATATTTAAACGAAGTAAAATAAATTTATGAAAGGTAATTTAATAGGTATTTTAATAGGAATGGTTGTTGGTTTTTCTTTATTTTTTATCATAAGCATGGTTAATGAAAGAATAATGATTGATAGAGTAAGCAAAGATATTGTAAACCTTTATGAACTAATGTTTCCAGATATAAAGTTTTCCATAGAAAGCATAAAGAAAACTGGAGGAATGTTTAAGTTTTTGTTAAAAGGAAGCGATAACTCGTATAGAGAGGTTTTTGTTAGTTCTAATGGCAATTATTTAACAGAAGCTGTTATCTTTGTAAAAGAAAGCATACAACAAATTCAAAAAATGAAAAATTTTGTAGATTGTCTACATTCAAAAAACGTTAGAATATTTGGAATGTTACAAAGTAACAACACCATAATAAACCAAGCTACTTTCCTCCAGCTAAACATACTAGGAAGATATTCATCCAAAATTTATGTTAGTTGTGATGGAGAAGCTTTAAACTCTTGTATAGCAATTGGTTTAAAAGCATTACCAGCTGTTGTGATAAACAATACATCATATGAAGGAGTTATTCTACAAGCTAAAGACTTAGCTAACTTAAGTGGATGCAAGTTAGATTAGTATTTTTTTTTCTAATTTTTATTCCAATAGTAGCTTCTTTACAATGCAGATTAACAAACGAAAGCTGTAGTGTAAATGAAGTTTGTATTATTAGAATGTATGAAAGAAATAATTCACATGCTGCCTCTTGTGACTTCACTTCTTATAATTATAGAATTTGTTGCGATACCATAAGATTTTCTTCTGTTAAAACAAATTGCTCTATAGATGAGGGTGGAATACTTTCTCTAGCTAAGTTGAATAATTCACATGTTGAAAAATACAAATATACAAATTATCCATTTCATATTTGCGCGAAGTTTGATGCTGGTTCTCCAGTAACAACAAACATAAGAGATAATAATTGTTTTGAGAATGAAACAGTTGTTGTTAGTATTAACAGTTATACAAATTCTCATATTGCAGAAGCTAACTATTATAGTAAAAAAGTTTGTATTTCTCATTATCCAGATTTACTATTAAACCAATCTTCAATAGAGCTTAATGATAGCTATATTGTTGTTGGGGATGTTGTTAATATAACTATAAAAGTTTTTAATATAGGTGAAGCGCGAGCTAAAAATGTTAAAGTTAAATGTTATGATAACTCTAGTTTTTTTGATTCTTATAATATAACTTCAATAGAACCAAAAAGCTTTGGCTATGCTTTTTGTTTGTGGAGATCTAACTGTGGAACTAATCATAATTTAACTTTTGTTGTTGATGAGCAAAATGAAATATTTGAATATAATGAAACTAATAATAATTTCACTATAAATGTAAGCTTAATAGAAAAGTTGTTTATAAATATTGATAATCCTCTAAATAATTCTAATATTTATAGAAATAAAACAGTTAATTTACAATCAACAGTTTTTGCCTCTTGTAATCCGGTAAGCAATTACAACGTTTATTGGTATAACGATAGCTATTTAATAGGAATTGGAGAAGATATAAATTGGAGAGTTCCATTAGATGATAATGTTTTAGGAAGAAGAAATATAACTGCTTTTGTTAATAAAACTGGCTATGTTGAAGGCGGTTCTACTATTTTTGTTAATATATTAAATAATATTCCTTTAGTTGGTACATACATTACTAAAAATGAAATTGAAGTTGGAGAAGGTTTAAGTATTTATTGTAATGTTTATGATGAAGAAGATGCTGTTGATATTCTTAAAATTAATGTTTCTGTTTTATACTCAAATGGAACATGGGAAAATGTTACTGCAACTAAGTTAAGTGGTAATATATTTTATAGAGATTTATTAGTTCCATACACATCGCCTCTTGGAATTTATAAAGCTTTTTGTACCGCATTAGATACTGATAATGGTTATAATGAAACCTTCAAACCTTTTATTGTTTATATAAATGTTTCTATAATAATTTCTTTGAATAAAAAAAGCTTTTGGTGGAATGAAACTATTATTAGTAATATAAAGGCTATTAGAAGAAACGGAACACCTGTTGTTAATGGTTATATAAATGTTAGTTTAGACAAAGAAAAAAAGTGTGAAGGATTTACTAACAATGAAGGAAAATTTGTTTGTACATTCAATGCTCCTTTAAAGATTGGTATTTTTAATTTAGATGTTGTTGTACAAGATCCTTTATCAACTAGGTATTTCTTCAATACAACTATAGTTGAAATCAAAATAACAATTGGGGAAGATGTTGAAAGAGCAAAAATCGTTACTTGTTATGAAGAACCTAGGTTAATAATAAATCCTGATGGAACAATACAAAGAGTTAGAGTAAAGGTTTGTGTTTTAAGGTAGTTTAACTTCTATAATAGATTTTCTTGTTGTTAAATTATAACCAATTTTTTTAATCTCTATTTCAACATTACCTTTTCCTATTCTCAAATTATTTATTATTTCAGCTTTTTCTAATGGTAAAGTCAATTTTGCAGTTTTTCCAGTAGTTATAACTCTTATGCTATCAAAAGTTGAAAAATCTTGAGGAGATGATAGAAATATACTTGCGTTTGGAATTTTTGATTCAAACTCAATTTCACCATATTTTTCTCTTATTCTATTCAAACCTTCTAAATACAAAAATTTAATTTCTTCATCTGTTAGAGATCTATTATAGATTCTAACTTCATCTTCATATCCCAAGAACTGCCAAGAAGCATCGGGGAAACGAGCTAGTTGTAAAGTTCCAGCATGAGCTAAAGGCTTCTCAGTACCGTATGCTAAACTAAATTCTTCATACTCCATATTTTTGTATATTCTTAATTTTTTGGTATTAAGATCTACTACATATCCTACCATTTGCCAAACTCTATCAGAAACACGAAGAGTGGAAGTGGTTTTAGCCTCCATATTGCTATCAGTACGAAATAACCAAGTAGTCAAACGACCTAGAGAATCGCCTATACTCAACATAATTGGTTTGCCCCAATGACGATCTATCAAAGCACTTTCTCTCCAGTCCGGTACTATGCTTCCGCCACCTCCTCTATGAGTTCCGTTAACAGGATATATCCATAGAAAGACTGAAAATTCATGTTGAAATGTCAAGCTTGTACTTGAACCGATATCAATGTAATCGTCTGTTCCGTCAAAACTTAAAGCTTTTCCATATGTTCCATCAACCCATCCAATAGGATGAGTAAAAATTATTTCTGATCTCGTAATATTAGTTCTATTTCCTTCGTAAGTTATGTTGTTTATTCCAATAGTAAAGTTTGTTCTTAAAATATTAGTAAAATTAAAATGTTGTTCTGTTGTGCTAGCTACCGTAGTAAAATTTCCAATATAATTTCTATTAATAAAAACTCTTATATTTTCTGTTCCTATTGTATTGTTTCTATATCTTATTGTTAAATTAACATCAGAAGTTATTGTAATATTTGGTATATTTATTATATGAGTTAAATTTATTGGAGAGCTTGCATTTAATTGCAAAACAGTTGAATTAATTTGTATATGAGGGAAATGTCCATATATTGTTCCATGATTATTATAACCAGAATAATCTCTTACTACTGTTCCAGAGCCTTCATCAAAAGTTAGCCAAAGAACTAAACTTTCTGGATTAGTTACAAAAGTTCCTATTCCACTTCCTTTTACACTACCTGTTAAAATAGAATTAGTTAAACTTCTCCTTAAAGGAAAATACGCAGTTCCGTTAACTTTTAAAGCATTGTTTTCAATAAAACAACTACCTCTACAAATCCAGCCTTTATTAGAATTAAAAAAATCTTCAAAAACAACACTTCCGCTATCTAGAAGAATATTACCAACACTTCCTTTTAATTCTAGATCACCTCTTTTTCTATAAATATAGCTTATTGTTTGTGTGCTTTTATCAAAAACTATTTCGCCATCACTAATAGAAATAAAAAAAGTTCTTTTTGAACCAATAGCTTCTGTACTAATATCGTTTATTATAGAATTTAGTAAGTTTAAATTACTTATTGCTTCCTGAATGTTAGAAGAATCTATTATTCTATCAATAGCAGGCTTTATTACTGTTAATGTTATTGTTATTGAAAAAATAACCAATAAAAATACCATTATCATTGAAACAATTGGTGAAATAGCTTTCATTTTAAAAATTTCATTAAAGAGTTTTCTCCTTTCATTTTATAAATTAAGCTTCTCATTTTTCTTTCTTTATGGAAAGAACTCCAATAAAATATTTCATCTAGAGTTGATTTTGTTATTAAATAAATAATTCTCCCGACACTTTTTCTACCAACTCTTCCTCTTCTTTGTATAGCTCTTATTGCACTTGGAGCTTCATCATAAAAAATAGCTATGTCAGCGGTAAAATCCAAACCTTCTTCACCAATACTAGAACAAACTAAACAATTAAATTCGTTGTTTTCAAATTTTTTCAATATTTCTATTTGTTTTTCTTGTTTTAAGCCAATGCCTTTTTTAATAGCCTGTCCGATTAATATTTCAGATTTTATAGAATTTTTGTTTAAAAATTCATTAATTTTTAAAACAGTATCTCTAAAGTTAGCAAAAATTATTATTCTAATTTTTGGATTGTTTTCTATTTCTTTTTTTACTATTTCTAAAAGCTTTTCAAACTTGGGATGCTCTATTCCGTTAGAAATACTTTTTATTATTTCAAAAGCTCTTCTTATTCTAATATCTTTAACAACTGATTTATCAGTTCTTTTTTTACTTTTGAATAAATTATCTAAGTAAGAAATGAAAGGAGTAATTCCTTGCGTTTCTAAAATTTCTGCGGCATGAAATATTTTTATTGTTTCAGATATTCTTTGTAAAATGTGTAAATAAAAAGGATTGCCTTCGTTTATATATTTTTCTGCAACCTCATCCTTAGATTCTATTAATATTTTTCTGCTAATTTTATCTTCTTTTAAAATTCCTTTTTCCTTCAAATATTTAAAATCTTCATCTAATCTTTCTGCTAAAACTTTAATAGCTTCTTTATACTTTTCTGGTAAATCTACATAGAAAATAGTTTTATAAACTTTTTTTACATATGGTGCAACATCATAATCTTTTTCTGTCCTTATTTCCAAATGTTCTAATGATAAAGCTTCTTTTATTTCTTTAATTCTTTCTATTTTTTCTGAAGGAGATGCTGTTAAACCAATTATTAAAGGAAATTTCGATATTTTTCTATATTCCCTAGCTATAAACGTATAAGAATAGTTTCCAACACTCCTGTGCGCTTCGTCAACAACTAATAAAGATATGTTTGATAAATCGAAAATATTGTTTTTTATATCATTTTCTATAGTTTGGGGGGTTGAAACTATTATCTTAGCTTTTTCATATAAAATTTTTCTTTTTTCTGAATGAATTTTTCCTGTTATTAAAGCAAAGGAATTTTCATCTAAGTTTAAATTCTCTTTTGAGGCTTTATATTGTTGAGCACACAATGGTCTAGTTGGAGCCAAAATCAATATTTTGCTTTCTGGATATAAAGATAATCTATGAGAAATTACCATTAATGCAATAATAGTTTTTCCTAAGCCAGTTGGTAAAACAATTAAAGAATTTTTATCTTTGCAACTACTTGCTATTTTTAATTGATATTCCCTTTTCTCTATTTTTTCATTTTTCAATAGACTTAAATTCAAATTCATAAATTTAAATAATTTGAGAGATATTTTTTTCCTCCTTCTCTAGTAAAATATGTGTAATGCTTTTCTCTATTTCATCAGACATTAAAAACTTCTTTACAAAAAAAGTTAGTTCAGAGTTATTTCTAAAAAAACATCGAATAAATAAATCATTTTCTCCACTAACTTCACTAATTTCTAAAACATTTAAAGAATCCAAAAGCCTTTTTTTAAAAGACCTTAAATACGCATTAGACTTTATTCTTATTAATATCAACGCTTCTATTTCCAAACCAAGTTTTTTCGGATCAATTTGTAACGAAAAACTTTTTATAATACCTTCTTTTATCATCTTTTCTACTCTCTTTATAACTGTCACAGTTGTAACACCAACTTCTTCAGCAATTTTATTAAAAGATTTTCTACAATCTTTTTCTAAGGAATTTAATATTTTTTTATCAATCTCGTCTATATAATAAACTTTTGTTTCATTCTTTTCACTCATAAATAAATATTAATTTAATTTTTTTTAAATTTAAACAACCTAAGCTAACTATATTATCATAATTCACTCAACTCATGAACTATTTCCAAAGCAGCTTTACAACCATCTCCAGCAGCTGTAATGGCTTGTCTATACTTGGAGTCTACACAATCTCCAGCAGCAAAAACTCCTTTAATACTAGTTTGAAATCTACTATCAACTTTTATATAACCTTTCTCATCCATCTCTAAAATCCCTTTAAAAATTTCAGTATTTGGAACATGTCCAATAGCCAAAAATACTCCATCACATCTTAACATTTCTTTCTCTTCGCTTTTCAAATTTTTTAATAACACGGCTTCAACTTTCTCTTTTCCAATTATTTTCTCAACCAGAAAAGGAACTTTAAATTTTATTTTTTCGTTAGCCTTTACTCTCTCTAGCATAATTTTACTAGCTTTAAATTCTTCTCTTCTATGAACTATTGTAACTTCCCTAGAAAATTTTGCCAACGTTAAAGCATATTCCATCGCCGTATCTCCTCCACCTATTACTAACACGTATTTATCTTTGAAGAATGGTGCATCGCATGTAGCACACGTAGAAACACCTCTTCCAATGAGTTCTTTTTCCCCATCTACGTTTAGCAACTTTGGCCTTGCTCCAGTAGCTATAAGAATTCTTTTACCTTCAAAAACCTTGTCATCAACAAAAACTTTAAACGGATACAATGAAAAATCTACAGAAGTAGCGTCCTTTTCTATAACTTCTACTCCTAAACTAATAACTTGTTCCTTCATTCTATTCATAAGCTCCGGGCCCAAAATGCTTTTAAACCCTGGGAAATTTTCTACATAAGTTGTTAGCATTAATTGTCCACCAGATTTATAACCAGCTACTAGTAGAGTTTTTAAACTGTTTCTAGCTAAATAAATACTAGCTGTACATCCAGCTGGACCGGAACCTATAATTATTACATCATACATACCAAAAACTATATTATATAACTTGTTTTTCGCTCTTTTTCAATATATTTTTTTACAAACTCTACATAATCTTCGAATCGATTATTCATAGTTTTTAAAACAGAATTTATTTGTAAAAAACTTGGAAAACTGATAATCATAAAATCTAACTCCAAATCACTAACTTTTAATTTTTGATAATCAAGATCCGCGTAGAAAAAATTATTTCTCTTAACGAATAAAAGAAAGTTTTTAGAATCTAAATTATGTTGTGTTAAAAGTTTATTTACGTAATCTACGGTCGTTTTATCATCAGAATATAAATTAGTTAGAGTTGTCTTAACACTTACAAGAAAAACATTATAATTTAACTTTTTTGCTATGTTTTTAATAGTTTTAACGAATACACCATATGGTATATACAGCTCATAGTAGATTCTCCTGTCTATTTTTTTACGTTTTTTATATAAAGAACAGTAATCACTATCCTCCATTTTAAATTTCATATCTCTCGTCAATACTTTTACTAGGCTATAAAACTCTCCATCTGCGTCACCATACTCTTGCAACTCATCCATATTTTATTTATGCGAAAAAAAGTTTAAATACTGTTTGAATTTGCTTGTGGGAAAAAAATTTTTAATTCTACCATCTTTATAATAACCAGAACCCAAATAATAATCTTTAAACTTAATTACAACAAAATCTTCAAAACTATTGTTAATTTGCTTTTCTATATCCTTGCCTAATATCCAGCTCTTTAGTTCATCTTCATTTATTTCTACAATGTTTTTTCTTATATATTTGCCGAATAAAGTTGATGCAAACAAGGAGAAAACAAACTTCCGATTTCTTTTAATTTTTCCTAAATACAAACCAAAAAACTTTATTCTAAAATTAATTTTACTCATTAGTTGACTTGCTGCTTTGTTTATTATTCTAACTTTTTCGTTTTTTATCTTAATAATTTCCGTATTCTTTAATCCTAAACCATATTTTTTTTCTATTATTTCATCAACTTGCATACGAAAAATTTTTCTTGGTACGGTTGTTCTAATCTGTATGTATTTTCTAAAAAAGATTCTTTAAGATTATATCTCTCAAAATTTTTTATTTCAACGGTTTCTAAACCAAATTTTTTTATACAATATTCTATTACATCTTCATTTTCTTCTTTCAATATAGAGCAAGTTGAATAAACAACATAACCATCTTTATCCAAGCAATTAAATGAATTTTTCAAGAGAGCTTTTTGTAAAGTAGTTAATCTTTTTATTTGATTCTCTGTTATCTTAACATCTTCATAAACACCAGTACCGCTACAAGGAACATCCAAAAGTATTTTGTTGAATTTGATGTTACATTTTTTTAAAAATTTTACACCATCTAACATTGTAACTATAGTGTTTAAAACCCCACACCTTTCCAGATTAAAAGATAAAGCCTTTATTCTATCTTCTCTAACATCATTAGCAACTATGCAACCATTATTTTCCATCATTTGAGCAATTTGTGTAGTTTTTGCTCCCGGAGCTGCGCACAAATCTAGAATAAGATCATCTTTTTTAGCGTCTAATATTATTGGAATCAACATACTACTAGCATCTTGAATAAAAAAATATCCTAACCAATGCTCAATCTCATGTGCTATATTTCTACCGTTTTCGTTAACAAAAAATCCATAGTCGCAATAATTAATTTTTTCTAGAATATAACCTTTATCTTCCAAATTTTTTATTAGTTTATCTATTTCTATTTTCAAAGTGTTTATTCTTATTGCCTTTTTTTTCATAATTTATTTATGAAAGAATTTGACTTAATAATCGCGGAAAAACCAAAAGCTGCTGAAAAAATAGCAAGAGCGTTGAGTAATGGAAAATATAAAGTTTACAAAAACGGAAACTTTAAGTTTTATGAGTTTGATAATTATAGAGTTGTAGCGGCTATAGGACATTTGTTTAAATTAGATACTAAAAATAAAGTTTGGAATTACCCAACTTTTGAAGCCTATTGGTTTCCATCAAGTAAAGAAGTTAAAAAATATATTTCTATATTTAAAAATGTTTGTGAAAATTGTAGAAATGTTATAATAGCTACAGATTACGATATAGAAGGGGATGTAATAGGTTATAACATTTTAAGATTTTTATTAAAAAGAAACAATGCTTTTAGAGCAAAGTTTTCTGCATTAACCGAAAGTGAAATAAAAAAAGCTTTTTCTAATTTGATGAAATCTTTAGATTTTGGTCAAGTTTATGCTGGATTAACAAGACATTATTTAGATTTTTTTTGGGGAATAAACTTAACAAGAGCTTTAACTAGAATAACTAATAACGGTAGAATAATTTCATGTGGTAGAGTACAAACTCCTACTTTGAATTTAATTTTGGAAAGAGAAAACGAAATAAGAAATTTTGTCCCAAAAGATTTTTGGGTCATAAAAGCTTTGCTTGATAAAAATGGCGAAAAATTTTCTGCAGAATATATAGAAGGAAGAATTTTCGAAAAAGAAAAAGCCTTTAATATATATGAAGAATGTAAAAAAGCTAAGGAAGTAGTTATCGAAAGCATCGAAACGAAAAAGATTAAAATAAAACCATTGCCGCCATTTGATTTAACATCATTACAATCAGAGGCTTATAAATTTTTTAGATTTTCCCCTTCTAAAACATTAAAAATAGCAGAAGAGCTTTATCTTGATGGTTATATAACTTACCCGAGAACTTCTAGTCAAAAAATGCCTGTTGGAATAAATCTAAAAGAAATATTGAATAGTTTAATAAGAATTAGAGAATATTATGAATATGTTTCAAAAATACTTAGAAAAAAAGAGCTTAGATTTATTGAGGGAAAAAAAGAGGATCCTGCGCACCCAGCTATAATACCAACTGGCAAAATTCCTTTTAAGCTAAAAAACGAGCAAGAAAAAATTTATGACTTAATAGCAAGAAGATTTATGAATTGCTTTTATGATGATTTGATAATTGTAGAACAAAAAATAATTTTTAAAATAAACGATCATAAATTTATATCCGTTGGAAAAAGTATAGTTAATAATGGTTGGAGTGAAGTTTATGAGAAAAAAATAAGAGAAAACCTAATTCCGAAAATAGATTATAATGATAAAATCTTTTTGATAGATATTAAGATATTAAAAGATTCTACAAAACCACCAAAAAGATATAATTTGTCAGAATTAGTAAAAACGATGGAAAGTTTAAAACTAGGAACAAAAGCTACAAGAGCGGAAATAATAGAAACTTTATTCAGAAGAAACTTTATTAGTGGGAAGAAAACTATAGAAATAACAAAAATGGGAGAGACTTTAATTAGTGTTCTTAAACAAATAGTTCCTATAATAACTAGTGTTGAAATGACAAGAAAATTTGAAGAATATATGGAAGGAATAATGAATGGAAAAATAGAAATGGAAAAAGTTTTGAATGAAGCAAAAAAAATTATAGTTAATGTTATAGAAGAAATTGAAAACAGAAAAGAAGAAATAAGAAAGAACTTTAATAAAGCTCTGACTCACTGATTATTACAAAGTCTCCTATGCTTTTTACTGCTGAAAATGGAATTAGTATTTTCCCCTTTTCATTCTTTTTTAAATTTAACTGAGCTACATAACTACTCGGCTGTCCTACTACCAAGTTTATCAACTCTCCTGTTTCTACTACAAATTCAACATTTTCTACTACACCAAATTTTCTTCCATTTTCTTCAGTTATTATGGCTTTTCCTATAACTTCAGCTGCTCTAACTCTACTTTCCGGCATATTTTAACTTTAACATTAAAAAATAAATTTATGGCTAAGGTAATAGTACAGGACATTCTAGATGTTATTGGTTTAGGAAATATTCTTTTATGTTATGTGAAAGAAGGCACCTTAAAAATTGGCATGGTAACTAAATTCAAAAACTACGTTTTAAGAGTTGTTATGATTGAAAGTAAAAATGAAAGAAAAGAGTACGCTGAAGAAAAGGAGCTATGTAGCGTAAAGCTAATTCTAAACGAATTTTCACTATCTGATATTTTCTTCGGAAAAGGAGAAAAAATAGTGAAAGAACTCAAAGGAGTTACATTAGAATTTTCGTAATGGACCGGCCGGGATTCGAACCCGGAGCCTCCGCCTTGCCATGGCGGCGATCTACCATTGATCTACCGGCCCTTAAATTAAATTTCTCCCCAAACTGATAGATAATTATCAATAGCTTTTTTTATATCAACTACTATTTGTTCGCCATTTGGTAGAGTTCTTCTTACAGTCATTGGTATAAGTTTTTTCTTAAACTCTTCTTTCGCTATTTTTGACGCATTAAATTCTTGAACTTTAACAAAATAAGGTGCTCCTAAAGAAATTTGCATTGCCCTAGCAGAAATTATTCTTGCTACCTCGTATCTTGTCAAAATTTCCATTAATAAATATATGCAGAAAAATTTTTATTTGAAATGGATGTATATATAAAAACATATGGTTGTACCTCCAATAAATTTGATAGTGAAATAATGGCTGGTTTGTTAGCTAAGAATGGATTTAAAATTACTAATAATGAAAATGCTGATCTTATAATAGTTAATACTTGTGCTGTTAAATCTACAACAGAAGAAAAAATAATTAGTTATTTAAGCAAGTTAAGCAAAAATAATAAAAAAGTTATAATAGCTGGTTGTTTACCAAAAATAAACTTAGAAAGAATTAAAAAAACTATCCCAAATTACCATGCTATAATAGATACGAAAAGTATAGATAAAATAGTAGATGCTATAAAAATTGGTAATAGAATTGAGTTTTTCTCTACAAATAATATAAATAAGCTAAAGTTACCAAAACTTAGTTTTAATGAAGTAATAGATATAATAAAAATATCAGAAGGTTGCTTATCAAATTGTACTTTCTGTGCCACAAAATTATCAAGAGGTAAGTTATATAGTTATAGACCAGATGATATAAGGGATTGTTTAATAAATGGATTAGAAAATAATAAAATGGAATTTTGGTTAACGTCAGAAGATTGTAGTGCATACGGTAAAGATCTAAAAATAAGCTTAGCAGATTTATTAAATTCTCTAGTAAAAATTGAAGGGAAATATTTTATAAGAGTTGGTATGATGAATCCATTGAATTTAAAAACAAGTGAAATAGAAAAGCTTGTAGAAACTTTTGAAAACGAAAAAATATTCAAATTTTTACATTTATGTGCACAATCGTTTAGTAATAAGGTTTTAAAAGATATGAAAAGAGGTTATAGTAGAGAAGATTTTTTCAAATACATTAAATTTTTCAGAAAAAGAATAAAAGAAATAACAATAGAAACTGATATAATAGTTGCTTATCCAACAGAAACAGAAAAAGATTTCAAAGAAACTATTAAATATATAAAGAAAATAAAACCAGCAGTAGTTAATATTTCTAGATTTTCGAAAAGAAAAGGAACAGAAAGCTATAAATTAACTCCATTGAATACAGAAATAGCAAAAAAAAGAAGCAAAAAACTTACAAAAATAGTTAAAAAAATTAGCTTGAAAGAAAACAAAAAATGGATCGGATGGAAAGGCATTTGCATTGTTGATGAAATAGGAAAAAACAATAGTTTTGTTGGAAGAAATTATTGTTACAAACCAATTGTTTTAAAAAGTAATAACAATATATTGGGAAAATTCATTAATGTAGAAGTTTTTGATTGTACAGAAACTTATTTGATTGGTTCTATTCTATAATAACATATCTTCTTTGTTCTTGTACTATTCTTTTTCTTCTTTCTTCTAACTCTTTTATCTTAGCTTCTAACTTTAAAAATTTTGTCTCAAGTATATTAAATTTATTTTTTAACTCATTTAATTCTGAAATACTTTTACTTAGTTCTTCAATATTCTTTTTTTGAGAAGACAGCGCTGTTTCCAAAGCTAAAACAGTGTTTTTTAAGTACTCTACTCTTTTTACATCAAGCTCTTTTATAGATGTTTTAAAATTTTCAAAATCTTCATTAATAGAAATTAATGCGTTTTCTGTAGCTAATATCTTTGTTTTTATTTCATCTATATTTATATTTAAAGTTGAAATGTTTTCCTTTAAAAACTTTACATCAGTTTCAATTATTTTTAATTTATCGCTAACATTAAACACAGTAGCTTCGTTCTCTAACATTTTTTTCTTCATTTCTTCCAATGTTGAAAAAATTGATTTAACAGAATTTATTTCATCGAAAAGAGAAACAATATCTTTTTTATGTTGAGAAATATACTCGAATGTTTTCTCTATATTTGATTTAACATCCATAATATCTTTCTTTAAAGATTCTAAATCAAGCTTTTTTACTAGCTCATCTATATTAAGCTTAGAAATCACTTCATTAAACTTTAGTAACTTTTCCTCATAATAACGAATAAAACTCTCCAAATTGTTTTTAACTTTATTCAACTCCATTTTATTCATCTCAATTCCTCTAGAAAGTATAATTAATTGCTCTTTGTTTCTCTCTACTAACGAAAGTGCTCTATTTAAATCATCAATCTTGCTCTTTAACTTCTCTACTTCTTCAACAGATGAAAGTTTTCTTTCCAAATTATTAATTAAACTAAATGTTTTTTCTATATCCTTTTTTATCCCAACCATCTCTTCTAGAGTAGACGTTAAACTTTTTGGAATAGTTTCTATCTCTTTAAGTTTAGTTTGTAAAGCAGATAAAGAAACATCTACTAAGTTTTTATATTCGAGAAACTTGGACTCAAGATTTCTTATATCAATTAGTCTCTCATCTATTACTTTTCCGACCATTTCTAAAATCTTCATTTTTTCTTCTTCAAAAACTTTTTTTGATCCTTCTATCGCCATCTTTATCGCAACATCTCTAGCAGCAGTTATGTTTTTTTCTAAATCCGAAATCCCTATGTTAAACTTCAGTAAAGCTTCAGATAACTCTTTTTCTAACAAGCTAACTTTTTCTATTGATATTTTTAAACTACTGTGTATACTTTCAATCTTCTCGATCTCCTCTTTTAACTTCACTGGATCTATTTTCTCTGAAAGTTCTCTGAAAAACTTTTCTAAGCTAACCAATCCAGCCTGCTCAATAAGTATCAAATTTTCCAATCTTTCTAACTGTTCTTTATATTCTTCGTTGTTCGTCACTAAATTAAATTATTGCTAGAAGAAATATATTGTGCAAGAATTGACAAAATTAAAAGAAATTGTTAGACATGAGCTAATTGGCTTAAAAGTTTTGGTATATAAATCTAAAAATAAATACCAAGAAGGTTTGAAAGGTGTTGTTATAGACGAAACATATAGTATGTTAATAATCCAAACGAAAAAAGGAATAAAGAAAATCTATAAGGGGAACTGTTGGTTTATTTTTGAATTTAAAGGATATAAAGTCAAAGTTGATGGAAAATTATTAATTGGTAGACCAGCAGATAGAGTAAAAAAGAAGTTACCATGTTAATATTAGCTGGTTTAGGTTTATGTGATGAACTTGATATTAATCTTAGATTAATAGAAGAATCGAAAAAATGTGATGAAATATATATTGAAGATTATACTGGCATTTGGAAAGGTGATATAGAAAAATTAGAAAAAACTTTAAACAAAAAAATAACCAAAGTTGATAGAAGTTTTTTAGAAGAAAGATGTAAAGAAATAATCGAGAAAGCTAAAGAAAAAAATATAATGATATTAATACAAGGTGATCCGCTAGTTTTAACAACCCATTTTTCACTAATTCTAGAATGTAGAAAAAATAATGTTAAATATAAAATCATACATAACTCTTCAATAGTATCGGCCGTTGCAAAAACAGGTTTACATATACAAAAATTTGGTAGAATAGTTTCTCTGCATAAGAAATTTGAAGCTCAATCAATAAAAAATTTTATTATAGAAAACAAAAAAAATAAACTACATACATTGTGTATACTAGATTTAGATCTTAACTTAAAAGAAGCTATTGAAATCCTAGAAAAGCTAGAATGTATAAAAGGAGATGAAAAATTTTTTGTTTTAGTCAATGTTGGTTGTGATGATGAAAAAATATTTGTTGGAACAAAAGAATTATTAAAAAAAATTAGAATAGAAAATAAATCAATCTCTATTGTCATACCATCTGAAGATCTGCATTTTACAGAAAAAGAAGCAATAGAAATTGGGGGTGGTGGGATTTGAACCCACAACTCACCGGTCTTCAGCCGGTCGCTCTCCCGGGTTGAGCTACACCCCCATATAAAAAATTTGACCTAAAATAAATAATTATGAAAATAGAAATCATTAGTATAAAAATTCCTGAAAATGCTAACATTATAGTTGCTCAATCTCACTTTATAAAAACTGTCGAAGATGTTGTAGAGTGCTTAGTTAATTGTGTACCAAATATAAAGTATGGAATTGCCTTCAATGAAGCTAGTGGAAAATGCTTAGTAAGATATGAAGGTAATGATGAAGAATTACTCAATACAGCAATAGAAACTGCTCAAAAAGTCGCTGCCGGGCATACTCTTTATATTTACATAAGAAACGCATATCCAATAAATATATTACCAAGACTAAAAGAAGTGCCTGAAATAGTAAATATTTTTTGTGCAACAGCAAATCCATTAAAAATAGTTGTTATTGAAGATGAAGAAAAAAATAGAGGAATAATTGGTGTTATAGACGGTAGTAGTATTAAAGGAATCGAAAATAACGAAAATAAAAAAGAGAGAAAAGAATTTTTGAGAAAAATTGGTTATAAGTTATAATGGTTATCCATGAAACCATAGTTGGTAGAATAAAGGAAGATTTGTTAAAATATGGAAAAGAAGGAACTGGTTATTTGGGAAAACACATTGTTGGTAGTGGTGAAGATGCTCATTTAACGACTAAAGTTTTAATAGACTTAATTAAGCCACATGTTATACTAATAGCTGGCAAAAGAGGGAGTGGAAAAAGTTATTCTGCTGGAGTAATAATAGAGGAATTTCTTTCTTTGCCAGATAAATATAGAAATAAAGCTTCATTTGTTATAATAGATCCAATGGGAATTTACTGGAGTATGAAATATCCGAATAAACAACAAGAAGAACTGTTAAAAAAATGGAACTTAGAACCAAAAAGTTTTAAAGTTAGAGTTTTTGTTCCTCATTTATTAAAAGAAGCTTATGAAAAAGCTGGAATAGAAATAGATGGTCTAATAACAATAGCACCTAATGAAGTTAGTGTAGAAGAATGGATACAAACTTTTGGATTAAAAAGAACTGATGAAATGGCAATAATTTTTGAAAAAGCTTATAATGAAGTTAGTAAAAAAATGCAAACTTTTTCAATAGATGATTTAATAAACTTTATAAAAAGAGATGAAACTATAAAA
>JANXEB010000076.1 GCA_025058985.1 Candidatus Aenigmatarchaeota archaeon | reverse complement strand
GTTTTTGTTGAAGTAACTGGTTTTGATTTAAAAACAATGGATCAAATTTTAAAAATTATTAGTATTGAATTGGATGGAGAAATTTATAAAGTGAAAATAAATGATAATGGAAAAAAAGAGTTTCCCATATTTTCTACTAGAAAATTCTATTTAACGAAAAGATATGTTAACAAAAATCTTGGTTTAAAAATTAATGAAAGCGAAATAATAAATCTTTTGAATAAAGTTGGTATAGATGCTAGAATAGTTAATAAAAAAATTGAGGTAATTATACCTCCAATAAGGTTTGATATAATTCATGATTTTGATTTGTTGGACGAAATTGCTAGAGCTTATAATTTTAACAATTTTGAATTAATAGATACAAAAACAACACAAACTATTGGAGAAATTAGTAAAAAAACTTTATTAAAAGAAAAAATTGCTGAATTAATGGTTGGGCAAGGATTTATAGAGGCATCGCCTTTTTCAATAACTAGTAAAGAAGATCAATTTGATAAAATGAATTTGGAGGAAAAAAATTGTGTTAAAATAAAAAATCCTTTAAGTAAGAATTTTTCTATTATAAGAGTTTGGATATTGCCAGAATTGCTAAAAGTTTTAAGTAATAACATAGAACAAAAGCAACCTATAAAAATTTTTGAAGTTGGAGATGTTTTGGAGTTAAATGAAAACAAATGGAATAAAGTAGAGCATAAAACACATTTATGTTTTTTAATTTGCGGAGAAAAAACAACTTATACAAATGGTAGACAATATTTAGAAGCTATCTTAGATTATTTCAAAATAAATTATAATTTAAAAGAAATAGAACATAGAAGTTTTATAAAAGGAAGGGTTGCTGGGATTTTTGTTAATGGAAAACAAATTGGTTTTGTTGGAGAAATATTGCCGGAAATTCTATATAATTTCAAAGTTTATTATCCAGTAACTGCTTGTGAAATTGAAATAGAAGAAGTTTTTCTTTAGCTATAGCACTCTAAAACTGTGCCAATTCCTTTTGTTTTACCTTCTCTAAAAATTAGTTTATCACCAACACTGATGTAATGAGAATTATATTTAAAAGTAAATAATGCTTTGCATTGTTCACCACTTTTAACAAAATCTTTATCTATGAGTTTTATTTTTGCACTTTCTTCTATTGTATGTATATGAACTACAGGCTCGTAACCATCTGAAATTTTTGTAGGATGAGTTAAAACTAAAATTTCTGCTAAAAATTTTTTAATTGGTTTTGGATTTAAAGATTTGTCACAAAGTATCATGCCCCTTTTTATATCTTTCGTATTTACTCCTTTAACCGCTATACCGACTATATTTCCAGCAGAAGCTTCGTTAACTCTATAATTATGTATTTCTATGCTAGAAGCTTTTACTTCTTCAAAACTCCCATCTTTTAAAGGACCTATTAACAAAGTTTCACCTTCTTTTATTTTTCCCTTTAAAACGTTTCCACTAACAACACAGCCAACCCCTTCTATGTCATAAATCTTATCTATATAAAGCAAAAATGGTCCATCTACTTCTCTTTTTCTTTCTCTTAACTTTGAAAACAAATCAACTAGAATATCATAACCTTCTTTTGTTACAGCAGATGTTTTGATTATAGGAACAACTACCTCCAACTTATCTAAAATCACACCTAAATCATTAGTATCCTTAACTAGAAAAGGTATTCTTCCTATATTTTTCAACAGAGAACTTATTTCCTCAACTACTTGATTTATTTTCTCCTCTTTACACAAATCAGTTTTAGTCAAACAAACTACTATAGGTAAATTTATAGAAAGCATTATCCCTAGGTGTTCTTTAGTTATATTAGTGATTCCATCTATAGCTGAAACTACCAATATACCATAATCTAAATTTTGACCTATTAATCCTCTAATGCTAGAGTATATCCATGCATCATGACCAACATTATCTACAAAATTTACAATTTTATCACTTTCCGAAATAATTTTTCTTTTTTCTTTTTTATCTAATGGGTTGTTAAAAAATAAAGGTTTGCCATTTTTATATGCTAACAAAGTATAGTGTAGATCAGCAGTAAGTCTTCTTTTTATTTCGTGCGGTAAAACATTTAAATATAACCAATTTTTACCATTTTTATCTTCTTTTCCAGTAATCAAAGTAGCTATCAATGTAGATTTCCCATGATGAACATGACCGGCTATACCAACGTTTATAGATTGTATTTCTTTTCCGCTAGAAAGTTTTCTAAAAACTATTCTTCCAATCAAGCTTCCATTATCGAAAAACTTTTCAACTTTATATACTTCTGCACCACAATAAGATGCGACTTCTTTTAAAACCTGGAGAGTTTCCTCGAATTCATACTCATTGATACCAATAGGTTTTCCATTATCATCAACACCAACAATATAAACTGCATAACCACCGTTGTTCTCCAACAAATAATTGAGCTGTGTGACCAAATGTTCTTTTCTGTCTCCTTTTAAATGGTATTCCCTATTAAGTTTACTCTTAAATTCTATCAATTTATTCTCTTTTTTCGGGATCTTCATTAGTAAGGAAGTTTATCCAAAAATTCTAATCTCTTTGGAATTGGGGGGTGAGAAGATAAAAACTCCTCTACAGCAGAATATTTTTCTTTTTTTATTTCGTCTATCTCGAACTCTTTTAATGGATTGGCTATCACATTGGAAAAAGCATAGATAAATAGCATTTTTGTAGAATTATTATTTAAATTGCTTAAAGCATATTGATTACCCTTATAATAATAATGTAGTTTCGCTAAGGAATATTGCATCATCTTTTTTCCACTTGCTTTAGCTCCAACCATATCAGAATAATATTCTCTCATTCTGCTAAAAGCTAAAATTAACATCTGAACTATAAAAGAAACCAACATTGCTACTAAGCCTACTATAGCTAAAATAGCATTAGAACCACTCTCCCTTTTACCCCTATAAAACAAACCTGTTCTAAACAAAAAATATCCTAAGTAATATAGTATTGCCGGTAATAAACCAAATAAAAGCATTACCGCATTATCCTTATGAAGGTGATGCCCAATTTCATGACCTATAACAGCTTCTAATTCACTCTCACTAGTAAGGTTTAACATGCCTGGAGTTACTGCAACATATTTACCAAAAATAAAATTACCATAAGCAAAAGCATTAGGTAAACTAAAGTTTCTAGTCACAACTGCATTCAATTTTCCTCTATAGTTTAATTTATTCTTAACTTTATCTACAATACTTTGTAGTTTAGCATTTTTTTCTGTTTTGTACATTAAGTTTATTAAAAGTGGCGATAAGAAATACATTAATAAATTAGAAATAACAACTCCAATAAAAACAAAAGAAATTAAACCGGATATCTCTATTATATTGCCAAAATAGTTAGAGAGCATAGTAAATATAACTGCTATTACTATCGAAAAAATACCTATAGTTAGTGAAGCAATTATAATCATAGAAGTATAAAGAGACAATCTACCTGAAAACTTATTTGCTAGCTTAGGAGCTACGAAAGCTGCTATGAAAAACATTAATACATAACCTATTGTTGCCCAAATTAGATAAAGTGGATCCAATAACATGAATACCATATTATTAATATATTTTAAATATTTTTTATGAATTGCGTATCCTGCAACAGAAATGTGTTAGAAAAAGAGTTGTTTGTAAAGTTTAAATGTCCGAATTGTGGTGATTTTGAAATTATTAGGTGTAAAACGTGTAGAGCACTATCTAACGCTTATGTTTGTCAAAAGTGTAACTTTGTAGGACCATGAGTAAAATTATTGTAATATTAAAAGTTTTCCCGACAGAAAATGCTAACATAAACAACATAAAAGAAAAAATAGAAATTTTAGTAAAACCGGAAAAAATAGAGATTGAGGATTTTGTATTTGGATTAAAATGTTTAGTTGTTCATAAAATAATAGAGGATGTTGGTAATATTTTAGAAGAATTAGAAAACAAAATTAAATCTATTGATGGTGTTAGTAGCGTGGAAGTAGAAAGAATAACTAGGTCAATTTAACTACAAATATTATTTATTCCTAGCAAAAATAATAAATTTTTTAGTGCGGTACTTTCATTATGGTAATTTTGACTTTAAAAGAAACTGATGTAAGATATCTTGCTTCTTGTGTTTATGAAAAATTGGAAGATTTTAAACAGTATATAAATAAGAATGGAAAACAAAAAAATGGCTTAATAGAAATAGAATGGAAATATTTAGCTCCATTTTTTCCTAAGCTAGATAAATATATTTATAAAATTAGTAAACTTGGAGCTGGTGCAATAACTATGTTTTTTGAGTACGGAATAGATAATATTTCCCATAATTATGATATTTTAAATAACGTACTTAGCTCGAAAAATCATGTGTTATTACTATCTCTTATGGAATGTATGGTTAAAATTGGAAAAAAAGATAACGAATACATTGTTTATCTCCCACATGGAATTAAGAAAGCTAGCAAATTAGATTTTAGTCTTATTAGTGAAGAAGAAAGGAAGAAAATAGAAGAAGGAAAATATTTCGTAGTTCATGGGATTGGCAGAAATGGAAGAATTGTAATTAGAGTTGTTGAGGAAGAGAAACTAGTAGAAAAGTTGAAGAATGATTTAAACCACTTTAAACTTTTAATAAAAAATTTATATGAAGCTTAAAGTAGGTTTTTTCTCTTTAACTTGTGATGAAGGTTGTAGTGTTAATGTACTTGAAGTTTTAAACAACAAATATTTTGAGTGGAAAAACTATTTAGAATTTGTTAACTTTAGATTAATTAAGAGTGAAAACGAAATTAAAGAAATGGACATAGCTTTTGTTGAGGGTGTTGTTTCTACTAAAAAAGACTTAGAAAAAATAAAAAAGATTAGAGAAAAAACCAAAAAACTAATAGCTCTTGGAACATGTGCTATTTCAGGACCTCCTTCTAACTTGAGAAATAATTTTAATGAAGAGAAGAAGAGAGAGATAAAAGAAATATTAGAAAAATTTGGATTTTTAGAAAAGTGTTTTACTCTAAAAGAAGTAGTTAAGGTAGATGGAGAAATACCCGGTTGTCCAATAGATGAAAATAAGTTTATTCAGTTAATAGAAAACCTAATAAAAAATGCACGGAGATATTGATATTAATATAGAAGAAATAAGTAAAACAGAAGGTCATACTGGTTTAGAAGTTAAAGTTAGGGATGGAAAAGTCGAATACGTTAAACTAAAAGTAAGTGAAAACAAAAGATTTTTTACACAAGGTGTTATAGGAAAAAAATATTTTGAAATTCCTTCTTTTATTTCAAGAATTTGTGGAACTTGTAGTATTGCACATTTGTTTGCTTGTATAGAAGCTGTAGAAAAAGCTTTTGGAATTGAAGTTAGTGAACAAACAAAAATAATGAGAAAATTATCTATGTTTGGTTTAATGATAAGAGATCATGGAATGCATCTCTATTTTCTTTCTTTGCCAGATGTAATGAAAAAAGACTCTATATTTGAAATTGGTGAAGAAAATCCTAATATAATAAAAGAAGCTTTTGAAGTTAAAGCAGCTGGTAACTTATTGTGTAAAGTAATAGCTGGAAGAGCTATTCATCCGACATTTGCTACAGTCGGTGGATTTTTAAGAATTCCTAAAAATGATGATATAAAAAATGTTTTGGAAAAACTAAAAAATGTTAGAAACAATGTTTTAAATTTAATAGAAATATTTGGAAATTCTAGTTTGTTTTTTGAAAAAGAAAGTTTATACGTAGCTCTCTGTACACCACATTTCAATTTCTTGGAAGGAGAAATAAGAAGTAGTGATGGTATAATTATTCGAGAGGAAAACTATTGGAATTTTGTTAATAGAGTAGTTATACCTTACTCTCAATCAACAGCTTTCAAATTTACTGGAAAGCCTTATAGAGTTGGAGCATTAGCTAGATTAAATTTAAATAAAGATGAGTTAGATGAAGATACAAAAAAAGATGCAAAAAAATATATAGACAAGTTTCCCTCAAATAACATATTTGATAACAACTTAGCACAAGCTATAGAAATACTGCATTGCATAGATTCTTCTATTAAAATCTTAGAAAGCTTTGAATTTAAAGAAGAGAAACCAATAAGCTTTAAAATAAGAGAAAATGAAGGTATTGGGGTTTTAGAAGCGCCGAGAGGTACTTTATACCATATGTATTATTTTAATAGTGAAGGAAAAGTAAAATTTGGAAATTTTGTTATTCCAACTGCTCAAAACCAAATTCATATGGAATTAGATATAAAAGACTTAATAGAACAAAATTTAGATAAAAATAAGCATGAATTGCAACATATGATAGAAGCTTTGATAAGAGCTTACGATCCTTGTTTTAGTTGTGCTTCTCATTTTTTGAAAATTAAATGGATATAATTCTCTACTTCAGAAATAGCAACTTCTTCTTGCATATCAAATGGAATAGCTATTATTTTTACTTTTTTAACTTTTCCTATTTTTTCTAATAACTTTAGTTCATATGCTATATCATAATCATGTAAAGAATATAATTTTTTAACCTCTAATTTATCTAAACTTTCTATTAGTTCAACTTTCTTTATACCTTTTGCCACATCTATTAAAACAATTTCATCTCCTTCAATATCCTCTATTGAATCTCTTTCCAAAAATTCTATATCTGGAAATGTTTTTTTTAACTTTTGAGAAATTCTTAAAGCTAAGTTATCTTCTTCCAAAATGGGATTACCGAATACATATATCTTCATAAATTCAAATTCTTATTCTTACTTTTGATTTTTAACTCTATATGAAGTTAGTGGTAGGTAGAAGATATCCTTGTTTTTTAAACTTTATCATTTGTTAAAATGTTTCACATCTATAACCAAAACCGCCTGATTCGAATTTAGACAAGGTGTAAAAATGAACTGAAATTATACATAGTTATAGTTATTAATTCATAGCCCTGGGCGGGATTTGAACCCGCGACCTATTGCTTACCAAGCAACCGCTCTACCTGTCTGAGCTACCAGGGCCTATATTTAAATTTTTCTAGTAATAATTAATTATGGCTTTCGTGTTTCCATATCAATCAGAGCTATTTGAATTCTACTTGCCGTTTCTAATAGTATTTTCTGTAGTTTATGCACTACTAGCAAAATCAAAAATATTCGGAACAGATAAACCAGGAAAAGTAGCGAATTTGGTAATCTCTTTAGGTTTTGCTTTGTATGTAGCAGCTTCTCCGTTTGTAAAACCATTCGTAAATTTTCTAACAGTATACTTTGGCCAAGGCGTTGTAGTAATACTTACTATAGTCTTAGTATTGATGATGTTTGCCCTGTTTATAGGTGTAACTGGTTTTGGAGAAATTAAGTTTGAAAAAGCTGGAAAATTTATAGCTGGTACAGTAATAATAATAGGCATTCTCTTGTTTCTATCTAGCGGTGGGTTGAATCTAGTTTTTCCAGGTATATCTAATATAACATGGGGAACTCTAGTAATAAATGAAGGAACTATAGCAGCTATCATAATGATTTTAGTAACCGTTGGTATAATAGTTTTTTTAATGACTGGCGGTGGCGAAAAGAAATAAAAACCTCACGAATTAATGAAACTAACTTATTTTATTTTCTTTTCAAATATATTAACTTTTATTTTTTCACTTTTCAACCCTTTTATTGTAGAAGAGTTTTCCTTCAATAAAAAATCTTTCTTTGAAGGTAAGTATTACCTACCATTAACATGTATATTTTTTCATGTAGACGTTTATCACTTAATTTATAATTTAATAGCTCTGCTTCTAGTTGGAACAACAGTTGAAGAAAGATCAGGAAAATTACTTTTCTTGACAATATATCTACTTTCCGGCTATATTGGTGCTATTTCACTCATTCTTTATAAAGAAAATTTTCTAGGTCTAGGAGCTTCAGCTGCTATCTCTGGCTTAATAGGTTTCGGAGCAATAAAGTTCCCTACAACAATAGTTCTATCTCCTATTGGAATAATAATGCCATTACCATTCATTGTAGTTGGAGCTATTTTTTTAGTAATAAATCTTCTCGGATTATTTATACCTTCACAAATAGGTTTTCTTTCTCATCTTTTCGGTTTATTCACTGGAGTTTTAATTGCATTAACCCTTGTAAAAGAGAAAACCATTAGGTTTATTGTATTCCTGACATTAGCCGCTCTCTTTTTTTATCTCCTCGCTTCTCTTCCTAATATCAAACTCTAAAGATTTGTAGGTAATATAAAGCTGATTAATTTCTCTTTCTAATCTTTGTAAATTTGTGCTTACTTCCTTTTCAGAATTTTCTAAAAATTCTATGCTTTGTTTTAGATTTTTTTCTAGAAGAACGTTATGCCCAACGTTAATTAAAAACTTTTCTTTATCCAGAATTTTTGCTTTTACGAACAAACTATCTGTAATAGGTATTAAACAATCTGTATAATCGAGTTTTTTTAAAATTTCTATAGCGTTTTTAATCAGCTTCAACTTATTTTCCTCACTTTCTTTCATAGCTATTAGTGTTTTTAAATTTTCTTCCAACAATTTATAGTAGTAAACTTTTTGAGCAACCTCTTTCTCCTTCTTCATTTAATTTAAATTAAAAGAAAAATAATATATGGAAATAGAAAAGTTCATAGAACACACTAACGTAAATCCGAACTGTACTAAAGAAGATATCATTAAACTAGTTGAAGAAGCGAAACAGTATAATTTCTATGCTGTGGTTGTTTTACCATATTATACAAAAATGGTAAAAGAGCTGCTTGCGAACACTAATATAAAAGTATGTACAGTAATAGGATTTCCCTATGGTTGTCAAACTACAAAAGCCAAACTAACAGAAATAAAAGATGTTTTTGATTATATTGATGAATTAGATGTAGTAATGAATAGAGCAGCTTTTAAGAACAAGGATTATGACTTTGTTAGCGAAGAACTTAAAAAAATTGTAAAGAGAAGTAAAGACAAAATAGTTAAGGTAATAGTGGAAACTCCAGAATTAAGTGAAGAGGAGATTAAAAAAGCCTCTGAAATTGTTTTAAATAGTAAAGCACATTTTATAAAAACAGCTGTTGGACTAAAAGGACCAACGGAACTAAAACACGTTGAAATAATAAAAGAAGTTGTTGGTGAAAAAATAAGAATAAAAGCATCCGGTGGAATCAGAGATTATAATAAAGCAGTTGAATTTATAAAAAGAGGGGCGAGCAGAATAGGTTCTTCAGCAAGTGTAGAAATAATAAAAGGTAGAGGTGGTTAGAAGACCAGGCATCCCTGAAGAAAACGAATTGGTTGTCGCAAAAATCTATGAAACTTCAAATATTGTAGCTTGGTGCAATCTATTGGAGTATCCAAACTTTAAAGGTTTAATCCATATATCAGAAGCTGTTGGAAAATGGATTTATGATATTAATGAAGTTGTAAAAATAAATGATATTGTTGTTGCTAAGGTTATAAAAGTTGAGGAAAAAGACAATACTGTGCATTTAAGTTTGAAAAGAGTTTCTGAAATAGAGAAAAAAGAAAAAATGAATGAATTTAGAAAGGAAGAAACAGCTGAAAAAATTCTAGAAAGAATTGCAAAAAAAATGAATAAAAATTTAGACCAAGCTTATGAAGAAGTTGGTTTTCTGCTCCAAAAAAAATTTGGATATTTATTCTTGGCTTTTGATGAAATAAGGCAAAAAGAAAACACTCTAGAAAAGTTGAAAATAGACGAAGAGTGGAAAAAGACAATTTTAGAAGCTTTAAAAGAAAGATATGGAGAAAAAATCACAGAGATAAAGTATGAGTTAAACATAAGTTCTATAGAAAAAAATGGTATTAATTTAATTACAGAAATTCTAAAAGAACTACAAAACAAAAACTATAAAATAATCTATCTTTCAGCACCAAGATATCTTTTAAAGCTTTCCACTAAAAATCCAAAAGATGAAGAAAGAAAAATAATAAAAGAGTTAGAAAATATAAAAAAAATTGCCGAAAATAAAAAAATCAATTTTGACTTTAAAAGAATAAAATGAAAAAAGTAACTGATATAGAAATAAAAAAGGGTGATGAAATAAAGGAAGTAATAGAAAATTTTTCTAACATTGGCGGATTTAACGGAATGTATTTTTATGAAGGAATAAAAATAATTGAAAAAATGATTAAAGATAAAGATTGTAAAAGAATACTTTCTTTTACTGGAAATATAATTTCTACTGGAGTAAGGGGAATTATAAAAGATTTTTTAAAAAACAAATTTTTCGACGTTGTTATAACAACTTGCGGAGCTATAGATCATGATTTAGCAAGAAGTTTTTCAGATTATTATTGTGGAAGTTTTTTTGTTGATGACAGAGAATTAGTTAAAAGGAAGCTACATAGGTTAGGAAATGTGTTTATACCATTTAAAAACTATGGAGAAATTATAGAAAAAAAAGTTTCTTCTTTAGTAGAGAAAATTAAAGATAAGGAGCTATCTAGTTATGAATTTTGTTGGGAGCTTGGAAAGTTTATAAACAAAGAAGACTCTTTTTTATATCAGAGCTATAAAAATAAAATTCCTGTAATAGTTCCTGGTTTTTATGATGGTGCTGTTGGTTATCAAATTTGGTACAATTTCCAAAAAAACAAAAAAGTTTTTATCAATTTAATAAAAGACGAACAATTTTTAAGTGATTTTGTTTGGAATAGTAAAAAAATTGGAGCCTTAATAATAGGGGGAGGAATATCTAAACATCATACAATATGGTGGGCTCAGTTTAAAAATGGTCTAGATTACTCGGTATATATAACAACATCCACAGAATATGATGGCAGTCTATCTGGAGCAAGAACTAGAGAGGCTATTAGTTGGAGAAAGGTGATAGAAAACGCTTTACATGTAACAATA
>JANXEB010000110.1 GCA_025058985.1 Candidatus Aenigmatarchaeota archaeon | reverse complement strand
AAAATTCCGAAATACTAATCTCTCTTATTTTTTCACCCATTAGATCTACAATACCATTTTGCACCATATTATATAATTTAAAGAACCAAATTTATGAAATTTGAAAATAAATAATTTTTTATGATAATTAATTTATGAGTATAACAAACTGGATAGGTATATTGATTCTAGTTATTGTTATCTTATATTTTTTAAGAACGGAAACTGGACAATACTACCTAGATTTACTTAAAGGAATTCTAGGTATCTTTAACGTAGGTAAACTCTTTTCGCAACCAACATTATCAAATACAACAGTAGAAATTTATTTAGATTCAAAAAACTCTTTACAAAGCTTTAACATAGAAGTTAAAGAAACTACACTTAGAATAGCAACAGATAATTTAAAAGGTATTGATATAAAAGGTATTGGTATTAAAACAAAAAACAAAACAATTCACTTAAATATTAGTATAAAAAGGGGATTTGTAATATGGAAAGACGACGGAAGTTTAAAATTTGCTGGGAATGTTTATAAAATGAATTTAAATGACTTGGAATTCCCTTCAGACTTAGGTTTTGATGTAAATATAGAAGCTTATCCAGATAGTTTTTACATAGAAAAAATTAAAGCTAAAGAACTAGTTTTATTAAATTCTTTTGGTAATTTGAGTACAGAAAGGGGAATGCTGAAACTAAAGGGGGATGAAGTGAAACTAAGAAACTTTGAAGGATCTATATCTTTAAATAGTCTCGTTAAACTAAATGGATTTATTTCAAGAATACTAATTAATAATAAGCCTGCAGATATATTATCATGAAAGCAATATTTGAAAAAATAAAAGAACTGTTTGAAAAAATCTTTTATACAAAAGAGGAAGCTTTAGAGCTAACAGAGATTAAAGAAGTCTTTCAAAAATATCCTTTAAAAGTAGAAAAACTAGTTAGTTTTCAAGATGTTGAAAGAATTGCAAGAATTGTTAGAGAGGGAAATTTAACATTAGTTAGCGTAAAAGATTTACAAAGAAAAGATTTAACAGAGTTCCAAAATTCTTTAATAAAACTAAAAAGAATAGCAAACCAGTTTAAATGGGATTTAGTCGCAATAGAGGATGGTTATTTAATAATTTCTCCAGGATTTGCAGTAATAGAAAGAAAATAACACACTAGCTTTTAAATATTTTTATTTCATCAAAAAATTCTTCCTGCACACAATTAATCAAGTTCTTATTATCTAAATGAAGAATTGGTAAAAAAACATTTACTATATTTTCAACATTCCATTCATCCACTACATGTTTTAACAAAACATACTCTTTGTCTTTAATTTTATCAATAATTTTTTTATAAACTTCTTCAATCCTTTTTTCAAAATCTCTAGCTTCGCCTATTTTGATCTCTATTTCTCTTCTTCTTTCCCATATTCTTCTTTCTTTTTTTTCTTTCAAATCAATAATTTTTTTAAATGCAATTATCAAATCATTTAAAGTTACCGGACCTTTTGGTATTCTTCTTAATGGATTTTCCACATAAACATCTATTTTCTTAACACTCTCTATTTTTTCTGTTTTTTCACTTTCAACTTCCTCTTTAATTATTAAATACTCCGCCTTTATTCTCAATAAAATAGAAGCTACAAATAAAACTCTAGCCGGTATTCTAAAATCTAGTTGAATAACTTTATTCAAAAAATTCATAAAACCATCACAAAGTCTAACTAAATCTATATCCCACGGATTCAGGTTTTCCAAACTAACAACATAGTAAATAATCTCTTCCCAGCTCTCTTTGTTTATTATTTCGTTTATTATTTTTTCCTCTAAAATCATTTTGGTAACTCCAAGCTTATTATTTTAGACTCTCCTTCTTCCATACTCACTCCATAAATATAGTCAGCAAATCTTAGAGCCTCTTCATTATGAGAAATTACAATAAACTGAGAATTCTTAGAAAGCTCTTTTATAATTTTCCAAATCGCTATTGTATTTTCTTTATCTAAAGCAGCATCTATTTCATCAAACAAATAAAACAAAGATGGTTTATATTTTTGTATAGCAAGTATAAAAGCAAGTGCAGTAATTGTTTTTTCTCCACCAGATAAAGAATCTATGTTTATTAGTTTTTTTCCAGCAAAACTTGCTCTTATCAACAAACCACTATCTATATTATCTTTTTCTTCCAACTCTAAAGAAGCTTCTCCACCATTTATTTTTTTAAATAACTCATTGAAATTATTACTAATAGCGTTTAACGTAGAAAGAAAAACTTCTTTTCTTTTTTTCTCTATTTCTTCAATCATTTTTAAAACAGCTTCCCTTTCTTCACTAATTTTTTTATATTTTGAAAATATTTCATCAAAATCTTTTTTAAACTTTTCATATTCTTCTTCTGCTTTAAAATTTATACTACCAAGATTTTGTATTTCAATAGAAACTCTTTTTATTTCATTTTCTATTTCGTTTAAGCTTTTATCTATAAATTCAACATCTTTATATTGCTGTAATTCTAATCTAACACTCTCAATTTCATTTTCAACTTTCCCTTTATGGAAATTTAGCTTATTTATTTCATTTTGAATTCTAATTTTTTCTTCTATTAATTTCTTTCTATTTTCTTTTAACTTCTCTAATAGCAAAATAGAATTTTTTCTCAAGCCTTCTAACGATTCTAGATCTTTATTTTCTTCTATAACTTTTTCAAACTTAGAAAGTTCTTTTACAATTTTTTCTTTTTCTTTTTTCAAATCTTCTAATTCTTTTATAGTATTTTCTCTTTTTTCAATTAACTCATCTACATCGAACTTTCTTCCGATAAATTTTTTTATCAAATATCCGCCAGTTAAAGCTCCACTTCTTTCTATTAAATCTCCTTCTATTGTAACCATTCTAACATCACCAATCCCAATTTTTTCAGCAGTATCTAAATCTTTTATTATTATAGTATTGCCAAAAACAAACTCTATAGCATTTCTAAATTTTTCATCAAATCTTAATAAATTACTAGCTATTCCAATATAACCTTCAATATTTTTAAACTTCTCATCATTTATAACTTTTGCTTTTATTCTATCTAATGGTAAAAATGTTGCTCTTCCTATTTTATTATTTTTTAAATATTCTATACAAATTTTAGCTGTTTCAAAATCTTCTACAACTATATCATAATAATGATTAGCAGCTGCTATTTCTATGGCAACTTCCAACTCCTTAGGAAACTTTATCAAAGAAGCAATAGTTCCGTAAACATTTTTTAAATTAAGTTTTAATATAGATTTAACAGCTTGTGGGATATCTTGTTCTTCCTCTAACTCTTTTCTAGAAAGAATTTCATTAATATTTTCTATTTCTCTTTCTTTAATAATTATCTTACTTTCTAAAATATCCAAAGTATTTTTTAGCTTTATGAACTCTTTTTCCTTTTCCAAATTTTTATAAGCTTTAAAAATTTTTTCACCAACATCTTTTAGAATATTTTCATTATTTTCTATTTCACTCTCAATTTTATTACTCTCTTCTTCTAAACTTTTCTTTTTTTCTTCTAAAACTTTCAAATTTTTCTCTATACTTTCTAAATTATTAACTAAATATTCTTCTTTTTTCTTCCAATAAGACGCTTTAAGTACTGTTAAATTTTTTTGGAATTTTTTGTATTTTTCAACTATTTCTTTTTCTTTTTTTAAACTCTCTAAGATTTGATTTTTTTGACTAACTATTATCTCAACTTCTCTCAACTTTTGATTAACTACTTCTAAATCTTTTAAAGCCTTCTCCTTTTTTTCATTGTACTCACCAATACCACAAATTTCGTCTATTATTGCTTTTCTCTCAATAGGATTCATTTCTATTATATTGGCAACGTCTCCTTGTAAAACTATGTTATGACCATCTGGATAAATTCTTGCTGAAGATAAAACTTGTAAAACTTTTTCCTTAGTGCTAGTTACTCCATTTATTTTGTAAATAGAAAAACCTTTTCTATTTACTTTCCTTGTTATTGTCAACTCACTCTCCTCAGTGCCAAAAATTTTATTAGAATTATCGAAGACTATTGAAACTGAGGCCACTTCAGCTTGTTTTTTTGTTTGTGATCCGTGAAAAATCAACTCTGCTAATCTATCTGCCCTTAAGCTTTTTGCAGAACTCCTACCAAGAACAAAACAAATAGCATCTATTATATTACTATTATGAACAATAATATCGTTTGCAATAAAATTATGATAATCACTAATACTCAAATCATAAACCCATTTATTTTCTGATTTAACGTACTTTATTTCAATTACTTCATCCCAACCAAATTCTTCTTTTCCATTTTTAAAAACAGCTACTTTATCACCGATTCTTAGCTCTCTTGCTTCTAAAAAAACTAAATCGTTACCATTTAAAACTAGGAAAGGATGATGAAAAGTAGATAATAGTTTTTTTCCACTTTTTGTTTTAACCATTAACAAATTTCTTTCGTATCTTTTTATAAAAGCATCTATTTTCTTTTCTTTAATCTTTAAACTAACTGGATCTAATGAAAACACTTTGTAACCAAAAGGATTTTCTTTACAAATAAAACCATCTTTTAAAGTAATTATACTAGAACTGTTCTCCATAGAATATTCTACTATTTCCTTAATTGATTTTACTTCTCCATCAGCTAATATAACTAGTGTACTACCATCAACACATTTTCCACTACCATTTGGACCAGTTATTATAGTTATTCCTTCTCTAAAAGGTATCGCTATTTTTTTATTAAAACTTTTGAAACCCTGTAGTACTAGTTTTTTTATCATACAATGCCAAAAGCGTTTTTTATTTCTCTTACTATTTTTTCACTCAAGGTTCTACACTCTTCAAAAAATCTTTCCCTAACGTTTTTATAAAAATTGTTGTGATAAAACTTTAACAACAACTTGTAGAAAATAGTTTTTTCGATCGGTGTATCCAAAAAATAGTTAGTAACTAGTTTTGTTATTATAGAAATAGATAAATCCCCAGTTTTATTGACATCTCTAGGCTGACTTCCTTCAAATATTAGCTCAATAAAAGTATGTGTTCTTATATCATGTTTCTTCATTACATAAACTCTAATAAAAAATCCAGATTTTTCATCACTAGTATTATCCCATCTAAAATCTCTTTCGAATATTTCGTTCTCTGAAATTCCAAGTTTTACTTTTAATAACTCCAAAACTCTTTTATAAGCTTCAAATGGATTTGGTCCTCTATACTCTATTTTTAATTTAGCAGTAGGCTCCATACAGTCATCTTCAAACCTTATAACAGCCATTTAAACTCTAATACCCAAAAAGTTCTTCAAATCTGATTCTAATAGTTTAATAATTTCTCTACATTCATCTTTATATTTTTGAACTTCGGCCTCTAATTGTCTTCTATAAATAAACCCAAACAAACCAGCCATTAAAGAAGATTGAACAACTGAATTTTTAATTCTTGGATCTATTAAAATAGAAACTCTACCTTCCCTTTCAAACTCTTTACTAGGTTTAGTAGAGCCATCTATTTTTATCTCAACAAAAATGTATGTTACTTCAGTTAAAGGTTTTGAAACAAAAAAAGTCGATGAAAATTTTTCTTCGGCACTACTCCTATCCCATCTTAATTCTCTTTCTTCGATATGTTTATCCTCAACTCCAAATATTCTTTTCAATAGATTTCTCATCTCAAAATACACATTCTCTGGCTTTGGTCCAACATAATTGATAACTATAGGTAAAGTTAAACAAGGCTCGTCTATAACAATTTTCGCCATAATAAATATTAGTTAAGAAGAATTTTTAATGCCTAGATAGAGAGATTTTTGTAGTGATCCAGCCGCACTTAGGATAGTGTGTTTTACAAACAACACTATGTTCCCGTTGCCAGATATGTGGGAATTTAAATCACTACAAATTCTTCATAAAATCAGAATCAACCCAATTCTACATTTATCCCACATACCATACGGCTACCTTGTGACGACTTACCCCCCCTCGCGGAGATTCTACTCGATTGTTTCATCAACAACCTCGTAGAATCTCCACTCGGTTGGGTTGACGGGCAGTGTGTGCAAAGGACAGGGACGTATTCGGCGAACGTTAGTGACGTCCGCCTACTAGGGATTCCAGCTTCATGAGGGTGAGTTACAACCCTCAATCCGAACTGAGCACGCTTTTTAGGGATTCGCTCCCCCTTTCGGGTTCGCAACCCATTGTAGCGTGCATTGTACCGCGCGTGTAGCCCAGCGCAATAGGGGCATACGGACCTACCGTCGCCCACACCTTCCTCCCACTATCGCGGGCAGTCCCCCATGAGTGCTCCCTACATTTAGTAGGGATAGCAACATGGGGCGTGGATCTCGCTCGTTAACCGACTTAACGGCACGTCTCACGATACGAGCTGACGGTGGCCATGCACCACCGCTCGGCTTGTCTGGTAAGCCCTTCAGACTGACCTTCATACTGCCGTCTGCGCTGGTAAGATTTCCGGTGTCGACTCCAATTGAACCGCACGGCCCACCCCTTGTGTGTCCTCCCGCCAATTCCCTTAAGTTTCATCCTTTCGGACGTACTCCCCAGGCGGCCCACTTAACACCTACGCTCCGGCACAGAGTGCTCCCAAGGAACACCCCATACCAAGTGGGCATCGTTTACGCCCAGGACTTTCCCGCGTAGATGAGAGGGTTATATTTCATTTCTCATAGGATTAGATATTCTTCATCTTTTCTTTCAGAAGATACTCCCAACTACGCACCGGGGTATCTAATCCCGATCGCTCCCCTGGGTTTCGTCCCTCACCGTCGGAACCGTTCCAGATAACCGCCTTCGCCACTGGTAGTCCCCGTAGGATTAACGGATTTAACCCCTACCCTACGAGTACTGTTATCCTCTCCCGGTCCCTATACTGCCAGTATCTCCCCCAAGCTCGCTAGTCTACTAGCGAATTTCAGGGGAGACTTAGCAGTACGGCTACGGACGCTTTAGGCCCAATATTCGTGCTCACCACTTGAGGCGCGGGTCTTACCGTGGCAGCTGGCACCCGTCTTGCCCACCCCTTATTCGCCCAACTATTAACATTGGGCAAAAGCCACTTATCAAAAAGATAAGTGGCACTCCGGCTACCCCCATCGGGCGTTAGCCCATTGTGAAGGTTTCGCGCCTGCTGCGCCCCGTAGGGCCTGGACTCATGTCTCAGAGTCCATCTGGGGGCTCCCACTTCCATGGCCCCTACCCGTTATAGCCTTGTGGAGCTATTAACTCCACAACTAGCTGATAGGAGGTAGTCCCATCCTTGGGCGGCTGCGAACGCCATTTCGATATGAGAACATTCCAGTACCTCATATCTATGGGGTATTAGCCTCAGTTTCCCGAGATTATCCCCTTTGGGCTATCTATAATTTTTATAGATAGTCTCCCAAGGGTAGGTTAACTACCTATTACGCAGCAGTACGTCGAGGGCTTGCCCCTCGCGACTCGCATGGCTTAGTCGTAGCCGGATAGCAGTGAGCTCTGGCGGGATCAACCAGCATTGAGAATGGCGGGAATTCTCTCTATCTAGGTTTCATCATTTTCACCCCAAGTTCTTTTTGAACTTGGAAACTAATTGCCAAACTGAGATTATTTTTTCATAAACATCTCGCCAAGATTCTTCCAAAATAGACACTGTTTGGCTAATATATTATTTATATATTCAAAATTTAAATTCTTATTTTACCCTCTTTTATTTCCCTTATAATCTCTTTTGGAAATTTATTCTCTACTCTCAAACCATTTATAGATTGAGCAGTAGCTAGAACTAGAATTGTTGCTTTTTCTAACGGTAAATGTGGAAACTTAATTTTAGCAACTTTTTTTATTTGCTCAAGAGAAATACTTGCCAGAACCTTGTTTTTATCATCAACTTTTGCTATATCTATCTTAGCCTCTTTTTTTATCAAACTCGATGTTGGTGGAACGCCTATTTCTATTTCATATTGTTTTGTTTTTTTATCTACTATTATCTTTACAGGAACTTGCATACCTTCGTAATCCTTAGTTAGTTGATTTATTTTATTGAAAATTTCTCCAACATTCAATTTTAGTGCTGAAAATTTCGGAGCTGTAGTCGGACCTGGAGAAGCTTTTCCACCTTCTATCAAAATTTCTATTTCTTCTTTATCTTCCTCCATAAAATTATTTCATAAACTTATATAATGAAAATCTTTAAGAAATACGAAAGTTATTTCTATTTTCTATGATAAATTTTTGTTTATTGTCAATAACGATTGAAATAGATATTCTATCCATAGCTCCATTAACAAATGTGTTTATTTAAACTAAACAAAACACTCGTTATGAGTAATTTTAGTAATTATAGTATTGTTTTGCCAACTTATGAATTACTAAACAATTATAGCGACATGTGTTTTAAAATTTTCTATGATAAAATCTGTCATAAACAATTTAAACGGTATTAGCTAGAATTTAATTTGACGTAAACCTATTGTTTTTGAAGAAATGTAAATTATAAATTTGCCTGTAAAGTGTCTTTTCCTTAGAAGATTTAGTATTAGCCAAGCTCTTTATGCTCAAATAGTTTAGCCCCCGGTGGGATTCGAACCCACAACCCTCTGCTTACAAGGCAGATGCTCTACCTGTTGAGCTACGGGGGCAACAATTAAAATTTTAGTATATGTGGAGGATATATGAACGGCGTATAAGAAAATTTTTTAGAAAGAGGGGGAGAAAACAAACGTTTTTTGGAAGAGGAGGAGTTTAAATAAAACTTATAGAAATAATTTGTAAAACAATACTTACATAGCTTATTATCTATAAATACGACTTCAACCGTTCTTTTTCTACATCTTTCACATTTTTGACCGTTTTCAATTTTAAAGTAATCCATAATAATCTAATACATTTTTTTATTTAAATATTTTAGTTTCATTCTTCTTAAGAATTATTTTCATCAAATCTCTTGCAACAACACAATTTTCAAAATATTTTTTAGCCTCTTTTTCTAACTCATCAATATCTCTATATCTTCTACTAATATGAGTTAAAACCAATAGTTTAACGTTAGCTTTTCTTGCTATTTCCATCGCTTGTTTAAAATCTGCATGATATAAACCATCGACATCTTCTTCTTCAAAAAAAGTAGCATCATGTATTAAAATATCAGCATCCCTAGCTATTTCAATTATCTCTTTACAAGGCCTCGTATCTCCGCTATAAACAATTTTTTTCCCTATTTTTAAATCAGCAATTTCTTCAATCTTTATTTCCCTTCCATCTATAACATATTTGCCCTTTTTCTTAATTTCTTCCAACCATTTCCCTCTTTTCAACTTCATTTTTCTTAGTTTTGTAATATTTATATTGTACTTATCTTTTTCTTTTACACAATATGCAACCGCAGGTATCGTGTGCTCAACCGGTACAGAAAGTACTTCTATATCATTAGATTCAAAAATTTTCGTTATTTCTTTTTTTTCATAATTAACATTTCGAAAAACAATCTCAAATTTCGGCTTATAGTAAGAAATAGAGTAAATTGCCTTCATCATTCTTTCAGCATCTGGCCCGAAAACTATTAATGGTCTGTTTCTTTTTTCTAAATTCAATGTTTGGATCAAAGGAATTAAACCAGCAAAATGATCAGCATGCCAATGTGTTATAAAAATGCAATCAATATTCATAAAACTCGTTTCACTTTTCATAAATTGAACTTGAGTATTTTCTCCACAATCAAATAAAAAACAGTAATAACTCTTTCCAAGATACTCTAAACAAATTGCTGGCTGATTTCTATCAATAGAGGGAATTCCTGAAACCGTTCCCAGAAAGGTTATCCTAATCATAAGCTTTTTTCAAAGTAAATGAAAAACATATTATTTAGTTTTTTCACAAACTTTTCTATTTCTTTATCCTCATAAATTTGAAAACCTTTAGAAATGGAAGAGGAAATATAGCTAGGTATTCCTTTTGCTATTAATATTTCTTTTTT
>JANXEB010000083.1 GCA_025058985.1 Candidatus Aenigmatarchaeota archaeon | reverse complement strand
CTTCTTCAAATGGCTTTTTAAACATTACAAATTTTAAAATATTCTCCTGTAAGTTAAGCTGTGGAGTTTTCTTTTTCGTTTTAATAGTAGGAGCGTTAAATAGTGCTATTATTGTGTTTATATCTGCATGTTCAAAACTTCTTTTTACTTGGTTGTCATAGATTGCTATCATAGGAACATATTTTAATAAAAACTCTTGTAGGTCTTTACCATAGGCAACATCAAGCCAGGAGTTTGAAGTGATAAAACAAAATGTACCTTTTTCGTTAAGAAGAGATAAAGAGATTAAATAAAAATATACATATAAATCGCTCCTTTTTGATATTTGTGTAATAAATGGAAATTGAGTTCTAACTGCTTTTAATAATTTTTCTTTATATTCTTTTTTATCATTTTCAGATATCTCTTTTCTTAGCTTATTTGGTGGAGCTATTTTTTCTTGTCTCACATATGGAGGATTGCCTATTACTATGTCAAAACCACCTTTTTCACCAAAAATTTCTGCAAAGTCAATTTCCCATATAAATGGTTTTTGTTGTTTTAGCTTTTGTTTTGTTTCGTTTAATATTTGAATTTCTTTGTCAATTTGGTTAAGTAATTCTTGGATTTTATTAGTTTCTAAAGTAAATTTTCTTTGCTCTTCTTTAATATCCACATACTTTTCAATCTGAGATAATAACTCAGGATGTTCTTGAGCTTTTGTTTGAAGTATATTATTTAGTTCTGCTTTTTCTTTTTCTAACTTAATAATTCTCGTATCTATTATTTCATAGAAAATTCTTAATTCTTCTTGTAAAATCGCTTCTTCTGTTTTGAATTTTCCTGTAGGGTCATTGTTGTAAAATTTTTCTTTTTCTCTTTTTAAATCTTTTAGTTTGTTGACTATATATTGGGGCAGATAAGAAGACATTTCTTTTAAGTTTAAAAAGATATTTCCAATTTCTTGAACAAGAGAGTCGCCTACTCTTAGATTTAGGTTAAAATTTGGAAGGAGCGGTTGAATTTTAAGTTCAGATATAGTTAAATCTGACTCTATCATAAGTGATAACCACAATCTTAATTCTGCAGAATGGACTGCCCAAGGCATTACATCTACTCCATAAAGTGTTTGTGCTATTATTCTTTTTTTAAGTTCATAATCTGTCATTTGTCTATTAAGATGTTTAAATAATACTTTATAAAGTTCAGTAAGAACATCTAACATACCAACCAAAAATGCTCCACTACCACAAGCAGGGTCTAAAACAGCAAGTTTATCTAATGCTTCTTCTATTTTTATCCAAAGGTTATTTTTAGTGAAAAACTTTTCTACCTTTTGATTATTTTCGTTAAATACAAAATAATATATAAATTCTTTGGGAATATCTGGTAAATTTTTATGTAAATACTCCACTAAGGATCTTCTACACATAAAGTCAACTTCTATTTTTGGTGTGTAAAATATACCTAAATCTTGTCTTTCATAAATTTCTTCAGCAACATTCGCCAGTGATTCATAAACATATCCAATCATTGCAGGGTCAACTGCTACTTCTACATCTAAAGGTAAGTCCTCTCTAATAGTAAAGTTATACTTTTCAAAAAAGTTTATAATTTTTTCAACAAACTCGTCAGGTAAAGTAATTTCTAACGAATCAAGTTTAGTTTTCTTAAACAAACCACCATTAAGGAAAGGTGCTAATTTTAAAGCGTCTTTTATATCTTGAGGTAAATACTGTGGATGGCTAAATTTATTATTAAATGCTTCAAAAAATAAAACTTTAAGCCATTTGTCATAAAACTCGTCTTTAAAGAGGTTATTTTTATTTTTTTCTTCAAGGTATCTTGTCCAAAACCATTTCATAAATTTAGGTGAGTTTTTAAGCCATCTTTTTTTATCTATAAAATAGATAAACATTATTCTGTTTAATAACTGTTGAGAAAACTCGTGAGCAATTTTCATATCGTTGTGTTGTTTTAAGATTAGGTTTCTTATTTTAAAAAATATGGTTTTGTAATCTTCAAAGAAAAGTCGGCTCACCTTTTCAACACTCATCGCTTCTTTTACTGTTTGGTAAATTTTTATAGGATCGGCAAGTTCTTTTTCAATTGCCATATTGGAAATTACTAATTTGTCTGTATAATAGGCGTTTTCCCTATCAAAATTTAATCTGATAAGTTTTCGTTTCCATGTTCCAGTAGCTACACGAATTTTGTCTATCAAAACGAAAGTGTAGTTTTTGTAATTTTCAGTGAATATAAGAAGTGGATATTGAATCTCGCGTTCAAAATAAAGTGGCAGGGTCCTAACAACTTCTGAAGAATGTCGTTTAAGTTCCACTAAGAAAATTTGAAATCTTTTTTGGTAGTTAACAATAGTATAAATTTTTTTTACAAATTCTTTGTCTTTACTACTTAAATCAAAAGCTTCTAAACCACTATATGAGGGTTCAAGTGTTTGGTATCCTAAGTTATTAAAAAATTGATAGATTTTCTGTGGTGTGTCAATTTTGGAAATGTTTTCTTCTACAAATTTTTTTATATCTTGCATAGTTATGAAATAAAATCTACACAAACTAATTGTAGTTTTTCAGGATCAAATTTTTCAATCTCTATTGTCTCATTTATATCTTTGTCTTTTAAGAATTCTTGTAGTTGAAAAATAAGACCGTGCCAGTTTTTTGTTTCTTGATAGTTTCTCCAAATTCTTCTTAAAATTTGCATTCTTTTTCTTGTAAATGAAATATTAGTCAAATCTTGTATTATCTTTGTTATTATGCTTTGTAGTGGTTCCTCTTTGTCAAGATAGTTTTCTTTGATATAGTCAAGTTCGTCTCTCATATCTCTTATAGTTTTTTCCATTCTGCCTTGAGCAGTTCTTATTTGTGTTGCAATTAACCCTTCACTGAAAAATTTTTCAATTTCTTGAAGAACTTTTTTGTGAATTTCAAAAACATCTAAATCTTGAGGAATAACACGAGCTTCTTCTTCTTTGCAAGATATAAAATTTAGTATTTCAGTTTTGTTATTAATAAATTTATCATTTATCACATCATAAAGAAACCATAAATGATAATCTTCTGCATATTTATAGTAGAAAAATATCCCTCTGAAGCCTTCCTTACCTGGGATTGATTTTTTAAGCCCACTTTGAACTCCATAAGGTATACTTTCACAAAATTCTTGTAATTTTTCTAATCCAAATTCTTTAAGTGGTTGCCAAAAAATTTCTCCTCCTCCAAACTGCTCCTCCTCTAATTCTTGTAGTGTTTTTTCTTTTTGTTCTTGTGTGCCCTTTAAATTACGAATTATTCCAAAAACTTTTGGATTTATTTTTTCTCCGAGAACAGAAGCGTCTAACCCTATAGTCTCATTTATCATTTCTATTTTCCCTTGAAGAATTTTTACTAATTCTAATAAACTTTCTAATTCCTTTTCTGGATAAAAATTATATATAAAAATCTCTTTATATGGAGAACCTATTCTATCTATTCTTCCTGCACGTTGAATCATCCGCACAGGATTCCAATGAAGATCATAGTTTATTACTATTCTTGCTTTTTGTAGATTCTGTCCTTCTGATAAAATATCTGTTGAAAGTAAAAGATCAACATCTGAATCAAGAAATTGTTCTATTATCTGTTTTCTTTGAGAGGTTGAAAAAGAACCTGTCACTTTTAGTATTTTTTTACCAAAATTTTTACCAAAATCTTGATCTTCAGTAAGTGAGTCATAAAGATAATCAATTGTATCAGAATAGAAAGAAAAAATTATACATTTATCATTTTTACAATTTTGTATTAACATATTTTTTAGCTCTTTTAATTTAGCATCTCTTGTTTTATCTATAGGTGAAATCAAAGTCATAATTTCAGTGAAAACTTTTATATCTTTTTCTAAATCATCAATAAACTTTTTCACATCGTATTCGTTTAAGTTTATTGGAATCAAATATTTTTCTTGTTCAAGTTTTTTAATAACTTCTGATTCATCTGTTTCTTCGTCAAGATATGCAAGATATTTATTGTAAAATTCTTTTCTTAAAATCTTACCATTTATAAAAATTTTTTTGAAAACATTAAGAAAATCAATCTGTGTTTGGATACTTTTTCTAAATGCTTCAACACTGCTTTCTAATCGTTTCAACAAAATAGTTTGTAATATAGCAGCGAGCGCTTTCATTCTACCTAACTCCATTTCATCTTTTTTACCAACCACACGATATTCTTCAAGACGATAATAAGCCAAATTTAAAGATAATCCTTGCTGTTTTGCTTCATCATTAGGATTCTCTATTTTTTCTGCTATTTTGTAATATAAACCTTGATATGTTTTATCTAAACTATAATTTACATCTTTTAGTATTCTTTTTGGAAATTCTATTTTTACCCAATTGCCATTTTCATCTTTATATTTTGCATCGGGATAGTTTTTAACAATATACTGTCTTGGCCTACGAATAGAAATTATTTGTAAAACATCAGCAATTGATGAAATATCTCCTTTATCGGCTTTTTTAAATTGTTTTTCTAAATCAAATATCCCTTCTTTAACAAAAATTCTTTTGTTGTTATGTGCAATAAGCATTAGCTGAAAGTATAAATCCCAGTATGTATTGTTCATTGGAGTAGCTGTAAGAAGTAAAACTTTTGGAGGTTTTTTTGCACTTGCTTTTTCTATTAAAGTAAATAAATTTTCATATCGGTTAGAAAGAGGATTTCTAAAATTGTGTGATTCATCTAATACTATAAGAGAAAGATCTTCTATTTTAAAGGTTAATTTTTGCTCAAGTTCTTTAAAATCAAAATCTTCTTTACCTAATTCTTCTTGATGAATAATATATTCCGCAACACCTATACTCCTTAAAGCAGGCCTCCAGAGAGTTGCATCTACACTTGCAGGACATATAATAAGAAATCTCTGTCTTCTGTAGAAGCCAAAGTCCTCTATTATTTTTTTAGCAATCCAAGTTTTACCAAGACCAACAGAATCTGCTATCAAGACGCCATTATATGTTTTTAATCTTGAATAAATCCTTCTTACAGCATCTTCTTGAAAATTTGCTAAATTAACCTCACTTTCTGGTAAAAACTCAGAAACTGGTAGATTAAAAAGTATATCTTCTTTTTGTAACTCATAAAGTGTTTTTATAAAAATTTGATATGGTGTGTATTCTTTTGTCCCAAATTTAGATTCATCAAGAATTCTTATAAGTTCATCTTTGAAATCAATACTTTCATTCCATAATTTTTCAAACCATTCAGTTTTAATATATTTACAATGTGCTTCATCTAAAACTGCATTAAGCTCGGTGTTAGATGTAAGACCAGCGTATGTAAAATTACTGGAACCTACTATTGCTAACTTTTCAAATAGATAAGCTTTTCC